>JAAGZN010000441.1 GCA_024206165.1 Bacteroidota bacterium | reverse complement strand
TGTCTGTACCTGATGACAAAACTGAAGAAAAGAGCATTAAAGAACGAACCAAAGCTTTGGGAAAAAATCAAGAATTGCTTTTATTTTATGAAAGATATAACTCTTAAAATTTCTTTTTAGAGGGTACTAGCGATTCTCCCTTTGTAAACTATACTACTTCTAATTGAACAATATTTGATTATTGGTCATTACTCTTTAAAATCAAATGGTTTCAGATACACTTTATCTACGATTAGTATAGATTCAAATACATTTCATCTAAAATTAGTATAGATTATTTTTTAAAATTAATTATAAAAGTTGTAAAACTATCTTTTCCAGTTTTAGTTTTACAATCAATGGTACTCCTCATTTTTTCCATTACCATTTTAGAGAATGCAAGTCCAATACCAGAAGCGGCGGATGTAGTAGTAAAAAAATAATCAAAAATATATGGATAATCTTCATTAGAAATACCAGGTCCATTATCTTGAAAAAAGAGTTTATTATTTTCAGTCCAAATTTTAATCTTACAATCTTCTCTAGCAAATTTATACGCATTTTTGAGCAGATTGAATATAACATGTCTAAAATAAAATTCTGATCCCATAAAATTAAAATTATCTTTAATATCAATCTCAATATTAGCTTTTTGAGCATCAGTCAGATCATATTTATTTATAACATTATTTATTGCATCTTTAATATTAATTAATTTAAATTCATTTTCTTTAATATCTTCAGTCATATTTGTTAAGATTCTTTTTATGACTTCAAGACCCTTTTCATTTCCCATTCCCATTGTAGAAATCAACTCTCTAATTTTTTTAAAAGTATTTTTATCTGTTTTTATTAAAACTTTATCTTTATCTTCAGTTACTTCCAAGCTATCTAAAAGCATAGTTAAAAACATACTATTACTCGAATCTATTCCTAAAACATTCTTAACTTCATGAGCCATAGAGCCACCCATAAGTTTGAGAGTAGATAATTTATTTCTAATGTCATTATCTTTTTTTCTGAAGAATGTAATACCAATTAAACAAGCAAAGAAAATTGTATATATTAACAAATAAATAGAATAAATTTGATCAAAATTTAGCAATTGTAAAAAAGAGTTTTCTGAATAATAATGACCAAATAAAATTCCTAAAGATGTTCCTGATATTAATAAAATTATGAATGTTCTCCAATCAATAAGCCATGCAAGAAGCATAATAGTAAGAGAAATATTTATTAACCATTCAGTCGATCCTCCCATTAAAATAAACATTGCCGTTGAAACAAATGGCAAGCAATAAGCTACAGTTAAATACCAATAAATTGGAAAAAACTTTTTTAATTTAAAAGGCCATTGTTTTTCTAAAATTAACCCAACGCTTAATAAACCTCCAATAAATCTTAAAATAGTCATAAAATGAACATTAGAATTAAACTGATGATTCCACATAAAGATTGGAACAATATAATTTATACAGAAAAAAGCTCCAAACATAATATGATTACTGCCATATCTTCTAATAGTTTTAGTACAGTACTTTAAAATATTGTTTGGCGTAGGTATAGTTGAGATAACCGATTTTTTTAATTTTTTCAAAGTAATTGATTCTTCAAGCTCTTGTTCTTCATGCCAAGTTCTCTCTATAAAAGTGAATTTTTTATTTTTTAGAATATGAAGACCTAAAAAGCTAATAAAATTAACAGATAATGAAATAATTATTGAAATGTCTATATCTCCGATAATTAATTTAGCAACAAAAAAAGATATAATTGAAAGCAAAGCCGAAATAAAAAAAGTCTTTGAATTCCCTTTTAATCCTAATAAGGCGGCTACAAAAGGTACAATAATAGTAACGGAAAAGATTGAAGCAGCATAATAATCTAATTTAATTATATCTTTTCCATAATATGCTATTAACATAGCGATGGCACCAATCAATAATGTTGCAAGTTTAATTAAAAACAATTCATTAAATTTAGTATTAAATTTTTTAAGTATTGGATTAACCGTATTATGAATTAAAAAAATTCCTCCAATATTAAGTATAGAATCCCCAGTGGACATTATAACCGCAAGCAAGCCAGCAATTGCAAATCCTCTCAAACCTATTGGTAATACATATTTTATTGTATAAGGCAAAGCAATATGATAATCTAATTTTGGATTTATAATATATGCAGCAAATCCAATCAGAGAAATCATAATAAAGAAAACAGCACTAATAACAGCTTGAAGAAGAAGAATTTTTTTCATTTGTTTTCTGCTTTTAGCCATTAATATTCTTTGAAATGATATAGGAGCCAGACTATAAATAGGGAAAAGACAAATAAAAAATAAAACGAAATAATATCTAAAATTAGAATGGCTAAAAACCTCAAACCTGCTTTTAGGTAAGTTATTTAAGACATTAGTAATACCACCAGCTTTATTAATTGCCAAATTTGCAACGATAGGAATAATTACAATAAGAATTATAAATTCTAAAACATCAGTTATTGCAACAGATTTTATTCCTCCAAAAGAAGTGTATAAAACTAAAATGCCACCTCCAAATAGTATGCCATTTATTTTTTTCATTCCCAATAAAAACTCAAAAGTTAAACCTAAAGCTAAAATTTGGGCTCCTAAAACAATTATCGAGGAAACGAACCCAGTGAAACCAGCAAATATCTTAGCATTTTCACCATAAAATCTACCAATAATGTCTGCCATACTATAATCATTTTTTTCAAAAGATATCATTCTAGGTATGACTAAATAACCTACTAATAAAACAGATAATGATCCTGCTAGAAAGGGTAATAGCATTATTATTCCATCTTTAAAGACAGCTCCAGCTAAACCTGTACTACTGCTTCCCCCAATCCATGTTGCTAATAAAGTCAGAACTAAAACACCAGTTCCAAAATTTCTATTACCAATTGAATATTCTCGTATGCTTTTAATCTTTTTACCAGCATAGATACCTACTAAAAGCATTAGTATCAAAAAAACGTAAACGATGAAATGATCCAAACTGAAAGCATTTGAATTAATATTGTATATACTAAGCATGATAAATAAAACTTAATTTTTTAAACTAATTGTAATTTTATGATATAGAATTTGATTTACCAAAAATTTTATATATTACTTATCTCCTAAAAAAAAATAAACTAAATATCCTATTAAAGTATTACAAATTCAATAATTTACATTTCCAAAACTAAGAAAAAAAAAACTTTTCATCAAAACTGATTAGAATAAAATATGGATTATATATAACATTTTTAAAATAGGGCAGTATGGATATGTGATTCATGTATTTTATTATTTTATAAATACAATTTAAATTCTTTATTTTTCAAAATTTTGAAATTTTAGTTTTTCTCAATATTATATTTTTTTTCAAATAGTTATATATTATAATAAATAATTTATATATTATAATATATATTTTATATTTTAAGCTAAAGACGTTAATCATGAAAAAAAAATACATAATATTGCCTTTGATGATCTTAATTTTACTCAATCAGAGAGTTTTTAGTGCAGATTTTTTAAATGATTTTAGAACTCCCAAACAAAATGATTTATTGTGTTATTATCCTCCAAATTTATTAAATCAAAAAAATGTTTATGGACCTAAAATCGGAATATGCATGGCTGGTTTTACAAATTATGGTTTACAAGGTTATTCATTTAAACCCAGTTATGGATTAATGGCTCTTTTTAGAATATCAAAAAGTATAGGGCTTCATTTTGAAATTAACTACACTAGAATGGGAACAAGAGATACTCTTATACCTATACCTTTAGGAGTTAAAAAAGGTGGCAAGAATGATGAAAAAGAATCTGATGACTTAGTTAAAATGGCTAAAGGAGGACTCGAAACTATACAGAATAGATTAGTTTTCAAAAAAGAGGAAAATACTACACTTTATTATATAACAATACCTTTGCATATTTCTTTAATTTTTAAAAGTCATAATAATTCGTTTATAACTAACTTTTTTCTTTTTGGAGCACAACTGGGTTTTTTATTAGATGCTGAGACAAAAAGATATGCTAAGCCTTCAGTGCTTTTGAATTCTTCTGATGTTGAAGAAGTATATTGGCAATGGGCTAGTGCTACTAAATGCGAAGGTTGTGAGCAAGACTTAAATATAAAAGATAAAGCAAATAGTTTTGACTATGGATTTTCTTTTGGCTATATGTTTGAAACATTAACAGGCTTTTTATTCGGTATAAAGTATTATGAAGGTTTAAGAAAAATATATACTGTGGATGATAACGTATGGGCTAGACAAAGGAAAAATACATCTATTGAATTTTTCTTAGTTTATAATTTTGCTAGATTATTTTAATTCTTTGGAGGCGCTGCAAAAGTCCTTATTGATATAAAAAATCCTTGATTTAAGCTTTAATTATTATATTGCATCAAAAATTAAATTAATCTGATATGAATCTATATAATAAATTAGTTAATCGTCCCTATATTTTCCTCAGA
>JAAGZN010000440.1 GCA_024206165.1 Bacteroidota bacterium | reverse complement strand
TCTGAGGAAAATATAGGGACGATTAACTAATTTATTATATAGATTCATATCAGATTAATTTAATTTTTGATGCAATATAATAATTAAAGCTTAAATCAAGGATTTTTTATATCAATAAGGACTTTTGCAGCGCCTCCAATCATAAAAATAGAAGCCCTTATTGATTATTTTAATAAAAATTTTAAGTAATTTTAAAGTTAAGTTTTTAATATTAATTAACTAATAAACGTAGAAAGTGATAATACATTTAATCTAATCTAATTTATTCCAATCCCTGTTATTTTAAAATTTATAATATTTTCTTAAATTTAACATATTTTATATCTAGTTAAAATTAACGTAACTAATAAACTCAAATTGATATATATTACTATTTGTCATATTGAGCAAAGCGAAATATCTATTTTTAATAAAAAAATATTTTTTAAAGAAGATCCTTCACTTCGTTCAGGAAGACATTAGATTTATAATTAATTAATTAATTAATATACAACTTGAGTTATTGAGGAAAATATATTTATAAAAAATCTATGCCAAAGAAATATACAGAATACAAAAATCTAAACTTCAAAGAAATATCCGAAAGAATATTAAACTTTTGGAAAGAAAATAGAATATTTGAAAAGTCTATTGAAAATAGAAAAAATAAAAAAAACTTTAATTTTTATGAAGGACCACCTTCAGCAAATGGAGCTCCTGGGATACATCATGCTTTATCAAGAACAATTAAAGATACTTTTTGTAGATATAAAACATTAAAAGGCTATAAAGTTAAAAGAAGAGCAGGCTGGGATGCTCATGGATTGCCAGTAGAACTTAAAGTTGAAAAGACATTAGGAATCACTAAAGACGACGTAGGAAAAACTATAAGCATCGAAGACTATAATAAAGAATGCAAAAAGACAGTAATGGCATTTAAAGATCAATGGGATGATCTTACAAAAAAAATGGGTTATTGGACAGACTTAGATAATCCATATATAACTTTTAATAGAGATTATATGGAATCTGTATGGAATTTGCTTAAAAAATTCTATGATAAAAACCTCATTTATAAAGGATATACAATACAGCCTTATTCTCCTGCTGCTGGAACAGGGCTAAGTTCGCATGAATTAAATATGCCTGGATGCTATCAAAATATTAAAGATACATCTATAGTAGCTCAGTTTAAAGTTAAAGATACTGATAATGATTATTTCTTAGCATGGACAACTACACCATGGACTCTCCCTGCAAACAGTGCTTTAGCTGTTGGTAAAAATATAGAATATGTTAAAATATCAACTTTTAATACATATACTCATAAACCTATAAATGTAATTTTAGCAAAAGATGCTATTCCAAAATATTTTAATTTAGAGAAAGAAATTAAAGAAGGAAATCTAAAAATAAAAGAAAATACAAAGGTAGGAGACAAAAATATAGAATGGAAAATATTAGATCATTATAAAGGTTCTGAATTAGAGAATTTAGAATATGAACAATTACTTCCTTATGTTAAACCAGAAGGCAAAGCTTTTAAAGTAATTATAGGAGATTTTATTACAACAGAAGATGGAACAGGAATAGTTCATATATCTCCAACCTTTGGTGCTGATGATATGAAAGCAGCCCAAAAAGCAGGAATATCTCCTGTTTTAGTAAAAGATAAAACAGGTAAAGAAGCTCCAATAGTAAATACTCAAGGAAAGTTTGTAAATGAAATCATAGATTTTGCAGGAAGATTTGTAAAAGAAGAATATGAATTAGATGAAGTAAGAAAGCAACCAAATTATATTTCGACAGATGTCGCAATTGCCATAAAATTGAAGAAGGAAAATAAAGCTTTTAGAGTCGAAAAATATGAACATAGTTACCCTCATTGCTGGAGAACAGATAAACCTATTTTATATTATCCTTTAGAATCATGGTTTATAAAAACGACATCTTATAAAGATAAATTAATAGAATTAAATAATACTATCAATTGGGTTCCAAATTCTGTCGGATCCGGACGTTTTGGTAATTGGTTAGAAAATTTAGTTGATTGGAACTTAAGTAGAGATAGATTTTGGGGTATTCCTTTGCCTATTTGGAGAACAAAAAATGATGATATAAATCAAATAGAAACTAAATGCATAGGTTCTTTAGATGAATTGAAAAGAGAAGTTAGTAAATCTGTTAAAAAAGGTTTTATGAAATCTGATTTGCCAAAAAATTTTGATTTACATAGGCCATATGTAGATGATATCATCTTAGTGAGTGATAAAGGAAATAGGATGTATCGTGAAACAGAAGTAATTGATGTTTGGTTTGATTCTGGATCAATGCCTTATGCACAACAACATTATCCTTTTGAAAACAAAGATAATTTCGAAAAAGAATATCCAGCAGATTTAATTGCCGAAGGAGTCGATCAAACAAGGGGTTGGTTTTTTACCCTTCATACTATTGCTGTTATGCTTTTTGATTCTGTTGCTTTTAAGAATGTTGTTGTAAATGGATTGGTATTAGACAAAGATGGTAATAAAATGTCTAAAAGATTAGGCAATACTTTAGAGCCTTTAAAATTAATAGAAGAATATGGAATTGATGTGATAAGATGGTATATGGTTTCAAATTCTAATCCTTGGGAAAACTTAAAATTTGATGTTGAGGAACTAGTAAAAGTGAGAAGGAGATTTTTTAATACTTTAGAAAATATTTATGGCTTTTTTGCTCTTTATGCTAATATTGATAAATTCTTATTTGATAAAAATATTCCTTTTTCAGAGTACCTCGAAAGTGATAAATGGATTATTTCGAAATTAAATAGTTTGATCAAAGAGGTTGAAAATAGTTATGATAATTATAATATAACTAAAGCATCTAGATTAATACAAGACTTTGTTGTAGATGATTTAAGCAATTGGTATGTAAGATTAAATAGAAAAAGATTTTGGGAAAGTGCTAGGACTAATGAAGATTCATCAAAAAATGGTTATCAGGAAAAAATTATTGCATATCAAACTTTATATACTTGTTTAATAAATATTGCAAAATTATCTGCGCCGATTACTCCTTTTTATTGTGAAAAATTATATCTTGATTTAAACTCTATTACAAAGATAGATAAATATGAATCAATTCATCTATCAGATTTCCCTAATATAGAAAATGAAAAGATAAATTTAGAACTTGAAGAAAGAATGAAATTAGCACAAATAATCAGTTCATTGGTTCATTCTTTGAGAAAGCAATATAGAATAAAAGTTAGACAACCATTGTCTAAAATATTTATACCCCTTAAAGATGAAAACCAAAAGAAAGCTATAGAATTAGTTAAAGAATTAATTTTGAAGGAAACAAATATTAAGAATATTGAATATTTAGATAAGAATCAGAATGTAATTAAGAAAAAGATAAAACCTAATTTTCAAAACTTGGGAAAAAAGTATGGTAAACATATGAAGTTGATAACTCAAGAAATTTCTTCATTGTCTCAAAGCGATATAAATGAAATGGAATCAAAAGGATATCTTGATCTCAAATTAGATTCAACAGAACTGCAATCAGCAAGTTTAAAATATGAAGATGTAATAATTTCATCAGAAGATATACCGGGAATGGTTGTTGCCAGTGATAAGACAATTACTATAGCTTTAGATATTTCGATAAATGATGAGCTTAAGAAGGAAGGTATTGCCAGAGAATTTATAAATAGAATTCAAAATTTAAGAAAAGAAAGTGGATTTGATGTGCAAGATAGAATAAATTTAAAAATAAAAAAGAGTTCACAAGAAATAGATGATGCTATTTTAAAACATAAGGATTATATTTGTAAAGAAACTTTGACCAGCTCACTTAATCTAGTTGATATTTTAAAAAATGAACAAACTATAGATATTGACTCTAATGAGATTAAATTATTGATTAATTAATAATAATTTTTATATTTTAATATGATTGAATCAAGAAGAAAAAATAAATTATACAAAATATTTTTAGGTTTTGTTATAATACTAAGGAGGCGCTGCAAAAGTCCTTATTGATATAAAAAATCCTTGATTTAAGCTTTAATTATTATATTGCATCAAAAATTAAATTAATCTGATATGAATCTATATAATAAATTAGTTAATCGTCCCTATATTTTCCT
>JAAGZN010000439.1 GCA_024206165.1 Bacteroidota bacterium | reverse complement strand
TTAATTTGATGAAGTATGATTTTTTTATGATTTTTATAATTTTATTTTTATAAATTAAATATTAAATAAAAGTGATAATTTATTTGGTAAAGTCATAGAATTCAAAATGCATCTGAAAGTATTTGATAATCAAGGAGTTAACAATTATATGCTGTGAATAATTTTTAAAAATATATTTTTAGTTTTAGATTTAATACAATGAAACAATTATTATAAGAAATGGATCTCAATTTAACATTATTAAAAGAAATTTGCGAAGCTCCCGGAGTCTCAGGTTTTGAAAATAGAATAAGAAAATTAATAGAATCACAAATAAAAGATTTTGCTGATGAAATTTCAGTTGATAATATCGGAAATCTTTTAGCTCTAAAAAAAGGAACCAAAACCAATACAAAAAAAGTAATGGTTGCTGCCCATATGGATGAGATTGGGTTTATGGTAAATCATATTGATGAAAATGGATTTATAAGATTTTTTCCTTTGGGAGGTTTTGATCCTAAAACATTAACATCACAAAGAGTGGTTGTACATGGCAAAAAAGATCTTTTAGGTGTAATGGGTTGCAAACCAATACATTTAATGAATGAAGCTGAAAAGAAAAAAACATTAACAATTGATGATTTTTTTATTGACGTAGGATTAGATAAGAAAGAAATTGAAAAAATAATACCTCTGGGATCTCCAGTAACGCGACAAAGAGAACTAGCAGAGCTTGGTAATTGTATAACATGTAAATCTCTTGATAATAGAATTTCTGTATATATTCTTATTGAAGTATTAAAACAATTAAAAAAAGTTCCTTATGATGTTTATGCGGTATTTACAGTACAAGAAGAAGTGGGCCTTAGAGGAGCTAAAGTAGCAGCTCAAAATATTGTACCAGATTTTGGTATTGCTTTAGATACTGGAGTTGCTAACGATATTCCTTCAAATAAAGGTTATGATAGATATGGAAAATTACATGCAGGAACAGGAATAAAAAAATTAGATAGAAGCGTAATTTGTGATTCTAGAATGGTAAATTATTTAGAAAACTTAGCAATTAAATATAAAATTCCTTATCAACATGATATTAAATTAGCTGGAGGTACAGACACTGCTTCTTTACAATTAAATGGTAGATCTATTGCAGGTGCTATTAGTACTGTTACTCGTTATCTACATCAAACAACAGAAACCCTAAGTAAGTCAGATGTAAAAAGTTCAATTTCTTTACTTAAGGTTGCTTTAGAGGAAATGGATCAATTTGATTGGGATAAGTATTAATTTGTATTATATCATTAGACAAAAAATATGAACTCTAAAATTTGAATATAACCAACAAAAAGAGAAAAATGATTATAAAAATTTAATTAAAAAAAGAAAATAAATATTTTACTAAAATAAAAAACATGATATTAAAAAAGAATATCAAATATCTCAAATCAATAAAAGAAATATTAATATTATTTAGAAAATAAAACATATTATATGCAAACTAATATAAGCGGCAAAATATAACTATTTATATATCATGCATAATTATAAAAATTAATAATACCTTTGTTTTTGTAAATCTATTTTGCTTTCTAAAATTTATTATATAAATTTGTGCCATGTCCGTCAGGCTTTATAAATAAAATGCATTTAAATACTATTTGCAAAAATTAAACTTTAAATAATTATGTTGCTTTATAATATTTCACAGAGTTATTTTATGGATTGGAGGTGTATTTTATTAACTATTTTAATAATTGGTCTTTATGTTGGAAAAGGGGTTAAAGATTTTAAATTAAATATGGATAAAGACATTTATTTAAAACTCCCAAAAAAAGCAATATAAACTATTATTTTGGATATGATTAGAAATTTAGAAAATTTATCGGGCAGCACAGAAATAAATATAAAGATAGATAGAAATAGATTAATAATAAGAAGAATAAGTCAGTTAGGTAATTATAAATACACAAAAACTAAATATCTAGAATATTCATTAGCAAATGATATCATAGATATTAAAAAGTAAATTTTTAAAATAAAGAATATAAATATTAATTAATCAAACTTTAAATAATTATGTTATTATATAATATTTCAGAGAGCACATTATGGGTTGTAGGAGCTTTTTTATTGATTACTTTAGTAATTGGTCTTTATGCTGGTAGGGGGATTCAAAATATTAAAGAATACGTATTGGGCAAACGAAATTTTAGTACTATCGCAATTACAATTACAATGTTAGCAACAGTATTAGGTGGAGGAAGTACTTTTGGAGCAACTAAAGCTATTTACTCTCATGGAATAATTGCTACTTTTGCTACTTTCGGTATTGTTATTCATTTGTTATTTCTAGCATTAGTAATTCCTTCAAAGATAATGTTTTTTCAAAAAGCAATTTCATTAGGAGATGTAGTGGGACAGTTATATGGGAAAAAAAGCAAAATAATTTCTGGTATCCTAGGTACAATATATGCTTTGTGTGTTGCTGGAGGACAATTTGTTGCAATTGGAATAATTTTAAATTCTTTTCTAGGAATAAATCAATTTTATGGAATATGTATTGCAGGTTTAATTTTAGGAATATATTCATCTATTGGAGGAATAAAAGCAGTAACATTTACTGATATTTTTCAGTTTCTTGTTATGATAACAATAATTCCTCTTATATCAACTTTAATTTTGAAAAAAGCAGGAGATTATAAAATTTTATTAAATAAAGTTCCAAGTAAAACATTATTAATATTTAATCATGAGCAGCTTTCTTTTTATGTAGTATTATTTATTTTATGGATGATACCGAGCAGTATTACAGATCCTGCTTCTATGCAAAGATTATTAATGGCGGGTTCTAAAAATCAAATCAGAAATTCATATTTTATAAGAGCTGCCTTTATTCCTGTATTTAGATTAGTTGTAATGATAATAGCATTAAGTGCTATGGTATTATATCCAAATATCAAAGGAGAAAATGCTTTTAAATATATTATTATAAATTTACTAACAAATCCTATAATTAAAGGATTAGCCATTTCAGCTTTACTAGCAATGGTTATGTCTACAGCAGATTCATATTTACATGTAGCGGGGGTATCTTTCATTCATGATGTTATCAAGCCTATTTTTGAAAATGATAAAAAAAAAATAAATGAACTTTTTTATATTAAAATTTTAACTTTCTTTTTGGCAATTATTTGCATTGTATTAGCTTACAAGGCTAAAAATGTTTTTAAACTTACTTTATTTGCAGTTAGTTTTATTAGTCCATTATTGACAATACCTCTATTATTAGGGATATTAGGTATGAAGCCATATAAAAAAGGCTTTTGGATTTCTATGATTATAACTTTATTTACATTTATTATAGCTAATTTATATTTACCTCCAAAGTTTATCTACTTTGCTTCACCAATAGGAACAATTGTCAACGGAATCAGCTTTTTTTGTCTTCATTTAATTAAATATAAAGGCATAGCCTGGGTAAAACGAACAGACAAAAAAGAAGAAACAAAACTATGGATCCCAAGCCCACAAAAAATACTTGATTCAATAATAAACTCAATACCAACCCCAAGAAAAATATATGAATACTCAAGATTTCAAGTAATGAAAAATGGAAGCCAAAACATAATATTTGGAATCTACTGCTGTATCAACTTTGCATTACCATACTTCCTATGGGATCACCAAGATCCAGAAAAGTTTAATATGATGACCAACCTAAGATTTATAGGAGGAATAATGGCAGGGCTACTTATTGTCAAAGATCAATGGAAAGAATTTTTAAAACCTTATTATTCTTTATATTGGCATGCAACCCTAACATATTGCCTACCATTCATAACAACAGTAATGTTTTTAATGACAGGAGGATCACTATCATGGCTAATGAACGTAGGAACATCAATATTCTTCTTAATAATGCTAGTCACAGGAGAAGTATTTTTGATATTAGCACCACTAGGATTAGGATTAGGGATTATATTTTATTCATATTTTATAGGTCCAATAAATTTATCATCATTAGGTTTTGATATTAACTACTTTTTATTCTATCAAGTATTCTTCTCAACATTGATAGGCTTACTCTTTGCATATAGAAAACGGATATCATATTTAAAACAAGGAAATATAGGCTTAAATCTAGGAGAATCACTATGTCATGAATTAAGAAATACATTATACTCTTTATCATGCAATCAATTTAATAGAGCAAGAATGGAGCAAATATTAGATCAAGGCCCAAAACAAATAGAAGGCAAAAAAAGTTTTGTAATATCAGAATCATTATTTAAATCCTTCTTCGAACAAACGAATGAAGCAATAAACTTCGATGAGAATACAATAAAAGTAATCTCCACTTTTGAAAAACTATTTAGAGAATATAAAACATCCTTAGCAAGCCCCAAAGTATATTCCATGAAATCAATAGTTAATTATACATTAAAAGAGTTACATTTCTTACCAGGTCAAAAGGAAAGAGTAGAACTAAATTTAAAAGATGACTTTTTTGCACAAATACCAAAAGAACCCTTTGCATTTGTGTTGTCAAATTTAATAAGAAATGCATTTAAACATGGAGGAAGAAATGAAGTACAAGTAAGTATAAAATTAGAAGATCATAAATTAATAATAAGTGATAATGGTCAAGGAATACCATCATCAAATTTAGAAAAAGTATTTCAAATGCACTATACAACCGGTCAAAAAGGAGATAGCACAGGAATAGGCTTAGGATTTTCGAAAATAATAGTAAACAGTTTTTACGGAGAAATATGGTGTGAAAGTGAAGAAGGCAAAGATTCATATACAGAATTCCACATAAAATTCCCAGAAGTAAGTCCATCAAAAATAACTAAAGAGTCATTAACAGAAATGAAGGAGGAAGGCGTAAATGAAGGAGAAAGAAATCAAAAAGAAAGATTTGCAATAAAAATGTTAAGAGATAAAAGACCTATAAAGGAAATATTTGAATATACTGATTTATCTAGAACTGATATTGATAAATTAAAAGATGATTTGAAAAATTAGAGGTTACTATACTACTTACATTTGAAGAATATCTGATAATGGGTCTTTTCTATATGAAAATAATCAGTTTTAGATACATCTTGATATACGCCGAGTATATACTTCCTTATTAAAATACTTTAAGAGACTAAAAAAAGAATTTTATGACCATTAGAAATATTAATATTCGATAGTATTCTATCTTCATTCCGATCAATGATTAGCAATATATTTCAAGAATTAACTAGTTCTAAAATTGATATTTATCTGTTTTTAGTTTTCTTTATTTCTTGAAGAATCTTTTTTAATGTAATTCTTTTTCCATCTTTAACTGAAATAATATAAGCATCTTTAACACCCATAGCTCTCATTTGTTTTTTAAATTCATCAGCTTTCCAATAGTTTCTAAATGTCCTTAAAGTATACTGATGTAAATCATTCATATCTTCTTGCTCAAGTAGATTATCGTCTTCAGAGGCAACATCTCCAATTTTAGATAAATCTCTTTTTCTGTAAGCTCCTATTTGGACTTTAAACACTAAACCTTTATGGATAATTTGTTTAATATTATTACTATCTACATTTTTCCATATTCTTAAATCCCCTTTTAGGATTGAAATAGTTTTTCCCAGTTGTTGCTTATTCAAGCCTCCTGCACCTTTATACGCTATTTCAAGTTCTTTAATCAAATTTTCAAGAGTAAGTATTCTTTCTCTATAATCTAAAGTTTGTTTATGTTTTTTAGCATATTTTCTCAATATAGAAATTAATTCTTGCATTAATCCTGCTAATTCTTTGTATTGATTTCTATCAAGTTCTCCTGTATTTTCATAACCATTAATTATTTTCTGTATTTTATTTCTCAATGATTCTACCACAGCTTTTTGTTCAGAAGTAAGATCGGAGGTATCAAGAGATTCCATAAATAATAATTCTGCTTCTGATATTTTTTGTTTTCTTTGTGTTTTCTCTTCAATATCATCAAGATTATTTTTCAAATCATCAAGTTTATTTAAATTATTATTATGTTTATTTTTTCTTAGTTCTAATTCTTTTAAAAGTTTTTCTAATTCTGCTTCTAGTTCTTTAATTTTAGAATTAACTCTTTTTTTCTCTATTTTTCTTTGTGGATTTAGAGCTTTTAATCTTGCTATTTCTTTTTTTAGCGCTTCAATTCGTTCTTCCAAAGTTTTAATTTCCTTGAGATAATCATGTTCACCCTTGTTAAGTTTGTCAATCTTTTGTTTTAAATCTTTTGCAGTATCAATATCTGATTGTGTAGGTTGATAATTAATTTGATTAGGAACTTCTTTATGAATCACATGATATTTATTCCAAAATTCAATTAAATCTTTAAATTGATTTGGAGACATTTTATCTTTTTGCTTTTTAAAATCTTTTTCTGTAAGCTCCTTCTTCTTTTTGATAGTTTTTGATTCCTTAACATTTTTGATATTCTTTTCTTTGGGTTTATCAATTTTTAGTTTATCTATTTTCTTAGTTTCCTTTGGATCATTTGTTGGTTTCTCTTTTTTGATAATTTTTTTCTTTTTCTTCTTCTTATTGAAGTTCCTGTTCATCTTCTTCTTCTTTTTCTTCTTTTTTTTCTTTTTCTTAATACTTGTTTTTACCTTCTTTTTTTTAGCTAATAGATCAATATTAGGCATATTGATGCAAAACAAAGAAAACAGAATTATAGAAATATAGTATACTTTCATATTTACAACTTTAAGATTATTAATGATGAATATAATTATAAAATTTTAATAAATAAATTAAATATATTCAAAATATTTATCTATTTTAAATTAAGTTTTTTTAAATTTTATATATAGAAATTTTTAAAAGACATATTATCTGAAAAATGAAAAATTCAATTGTTATTTTAATATTTTGTTTTGGGTGTTCTTATGCTGATAAAAACAATATGTATAATAGACTTTTTGGAGTAAATCAACATAATAAAAAGTCTAATTATAAATACAAAAAATTAAACTATAAAAACCCCTATAAATATTGTAATCATAATAAAATAAGAAAAGATAGAAAAAACAATCAAAGCAATCCTGATAAAAAAAATTACAATGATGATAACATGAATATATATTTAATTTATCAACAAGGTGACTTTTATTTACAAAGGCTTCAGATAAGTATAAATTGGTATGATAGTATAAAAACTTTATATAAAAAAATTGATAAAATGGTGAAAATTGATGCTAATTTTATTCTCTATGTTAAATACTATATAAATGATAAAGAAAAAACAGAACAATTGCCTAGAGATTATAGTATCTTAAAGGATCATGGAATAACTAATGATGTCTCAATATATTGTTCACATAAATTTTCTTTATAAAAAATTGGGAATCATATAACTACTTTAAATAAATGATATACTCATGGATATAATAAATTTAATATATAGAGATGTCACAATTATATATATAACATTAGGAATAGTACTATTAGCTGCAAGTTCTTCGATAGTAGGATCATTCTTTATGTTTGAAAAAAAATCTTTAGTAGGTGATGCTATAGCCCATTCTATGTTGCCAGGTTTATGTTTGGGATTTCTTTTCATTGGAAATAAAAATCCTATTTATTTAATCAGTGGAGCTTTTATTACAGGTTTTATTTCAATGATATTAATAGATTTTATTTCTTCGAATTCTAAATTAAAAATAGAAACATCAACATCAATATGTTTATCAATTTTTTTTGGAATGGGAATATTATTATTGTCAATAACACAAAATTCTGGTACAGCAAATCAAGCAGGGTTACAACATTTTTTATTTGGTAAAGCTGCATCTTTATTAATGAATGATGTTATTAATATATGCATACTATCTTCTTTTATAATTTTGTGTGTAATTTTGTTTTTTAAAGAATTTAGATTAATAACCTTTGATAAAGTTTTTGCAAAAACAATAGGCTTTCCAGTAAAAGTTTTAACATTCATTTTAAATTTTTTAATAATATTATCGATAACTATTGGTGTTCAAAGTGTTGGAGTAGTACTCATGTCTGCAATGCTAATAACACCTGCAGCTGGAGCTAGATTTTGGACTAATAATTTATATAAAATGATTTTTATAGCTGCTAATTTTGCTATTTTTTCAGGTATTTTTGGCGCCTTTGTTTCATATACTATAAACCAAATGCCTACAGGTCCTTGCATTGTAGTATTTATGTCTATTTTAGCTTTCTTTTCTTTTTTATTTTCACCCTATAAAGGAATTATCAAAGTATTTTGGAAAAGATATACATATAAAATTAGAATAGAAAAAGAGAATATATTAAAATTCTTTTATGAAGTTGGTATTAATAACAAAGATTTTAATCATATCATAAGCTTTAAAAACATAAAAACAAACTTTAGCTTTATTTCAAATAATAAACTTCAAAGACGTCTAAATACATTAGTTAAATCTGGTTTCTTATATTACTTAGGTTCTAAAAGATGGAAATTAACTGAATCAGGAAAACATATGGGAGCTTATATTTTAAAACTTCATTGTTTATGGGAAGCTTACTTAACAAAATATTTAAATATTAAACCATGTCATGTTCATGAAGATGCAGAATCAATAGAACATATTTTGACTCCAGAATTAGAACAGGAATTAATTTCTTTAGTAGGTAAAGAATTTCCTGATTCAGAGTTTTATGATAAAAATAGATAATTTTCATCTGATACTAATGTAAAGGTATAATTTTCGAATTTAGTTTTGAAAATATACGAAGAAATCATATGTGCCGATCAGCTTCGCCGTCCGACCCATTTTTCTACAGTCCCATTATTGAAAATTTTGATAATGAATTTACTTTTTTACAAAAAACTCCTTTGAATGATATAAAAAATAAATTGGGACCAATATATGAGTTAGCTATACAAAGATTAAGAAATCAAGAAGTTAATATTATTCTGGATATGATGGGATATTTAGTAAAATTAAATTATTTAATGAAAACGAAATTGATTCTTTAAATAAACAAATTTATTTATTTATTTATTTAAGTTTTAGCTTAAAATAAACTATTTTTTATTGATATATTTATTTTAAAAGATGATTCTTAATCAAAATAAGCAAGTTAATCTATATATAACTTATATTATTACCAATTTTTAATTCTTAATTATTTTGCTTCATTTTCTTTTTTAGATTCTTGAACTTTGTTTTCTTTCACTATTTCTTGATTAGATTCTTTCGCTTTTGTTTCTTCTTGTTTTAGTTCTTGTTTGTCATTCTCTTTTTTAGTTTCCTGAGTTTTTGTTTCTTCTTGCTTTAGTTCTTGCTTCTCGTTCTCTTGATTAGATTCTTGGGCTTTTGTTTCTTTTTGTTTCACTTCTTGCTTCTCGTTCTCTTGATTAGATTCTTTCGCTTCTTCTTGTTTCTTCTCTTGTTTAGCTTTTTGTGTTTTTACTTCTTGTTTAGTTTCTTGTGTTTTTACTTCTTGTTTAGCTTTAGCTTTTACTTTTTGAGCTTCTTTTAGTTTTTGTTCTAATTTTGCATTCTTCTCTTTTTCCCATTTTTCAAATTTCTTATCTGCATCTACTTGAGAAACTTTTCCTTTAATAACACCAATCTGCAAATGTTTTTTTAATAAAATTCCTTCATCAGAGAGAATGCTTTTAGCAGTAGGAGTTGGTTGAGCTCCATTTAATAAATAATAAAGTGCATCTTCTTTATTTATGGTTATTGTTCTAGGATTTGTATTTGGATTGTAAGTACCAAGCTTTTTAATAAATTTCCCGTCTCGTGGGGCTCTAGCATCTGCAGCTACTATTCTATAAAAAGGCGCATTTTTTCGTCCCCCTCTTTGTAATCTTATTTTTACTGCCATAAATTTGAATTTGAATTTGAATTTGAAATAATTAATTAATAAATCTTAAGAAACTAATACAGAAACGAAAGATCTTCCTTTTTTGCCTTTCTTGAATTTTACTATTCCTTCTTTTAATGCAAATAGAGTATGATCTTTTCCACACCCAACATTTATACCCGGATGATGTCTTGTCCCTCTTTGTCTTACTATTATATTTCCTGCAATTACGTTTTGTCCACCAAACTTCTTTATCCCAAGCCGTTTACTTTCGGACTCTCTACCGTTTTTGGAACTTCCTGCACCTTTCTTGTGAGCCATTTTATTCTTTTGTTATTTTTTCAATTAAAACTTTACTTATAGATTGTCTGTGTCCTTGAGATTTTTTATATCCTTTTCTTCTTTTTTTCTTAAAAACAATTACTTTTTTATCTTTGAATGTTTCAAGAACTTTGCCAGTTACTTTTATACCTTTAACAACTGGGGAGCCTATCTCAATTTTTCCTTCTTTATCTTTAAATAATAATACTTTATCAAATTCTATTTCTCCATTGTTTTTTGATTCTAACTTTGGAGTATATAAATATCGATTTTCTATTACTTTAAATTGTTTTCCTGCAATTTCTAAAATAGCATGCATATTATTTCTATCGTAGATTATTTTAATATTTTGGTATTTAACAACTTCTTAAATCCAAAACTTTATTCAATTTCTTAATATCATTAAATGATATTCGCAACACAAATTTATGCATTTTTTATTAAATAAAAAAATATAGTTTTCTATTCTTATTACTTTTAAATTATTAAGTTAAAATCCCACCATCTACTTTAATAACTTGGCCGGTTATATATTGAGACAAATTTGATGCTAAAAACAAAGCACATTCTGCAATTTCTTTTGGTTTTCCGACTCTACGTAAAGGTATATATTTTATAATTTCATCTTTATATTTATCTGGCAAAGCATTTGTCATATCTGTCTCTATCCATCCTGGAGCTATGACATTGCATCTTATTCCTCTAGGTCCTAATTCTATTGCTACTGATTTACTAAAACCAATTACTCCTGCTTTTGAAGCTGCATAATTTGCTTGTCCTCCATTACCTTTAATTCCTATTATAGATGATATATTTACTATTGATCCGCTTCTTTGTTTCATAAAATACTTAGAAGCTGCTTTGACTGTAGAAAAAGTTGATTTCAAATTTGTTGTAATAACTTTATCCCAATCTTCTTCACTCATTCTTAATAATAGGTTGTCTCTTGTAATTCCTGCATTATTAACTAAAACATCTATGCGTTCAAAGTCTTTTATAATGGAATCTATTAATTGAGTGCAATCATCAAAGTTAGAAGCATCACATTTATAAGCTTTAACTTTAACTCCTAATTTTTTTATTTCTTCTTCAAGATTTTTAGCTTTTTGTTCGCTTGAAAGATATGTGAATGCTATATGAGATCCATTCTCTGCTAATTTTAAAGCTATTGCTCTTCCAATACCTCTAGATGCTCCTGTTATCAAAGAAATTTTATCTTTTACTAAATACATTTTTATTTTATTAAAATTTATAGATGGTCAGAAAAACTGAAAAATTGTAATAAACTTAATAAAATTGATTAACTAAATAAAACTCATGAAAGCATTTGTGTTGAATGATCTCTTGTTTTTACTTTTTCTATAATATCTGAAATAATTCCTTTTTTATCAATTACAAAAGTTTTTCTAGCTGTTCCCATATATTTTTTTAAAATAAACTTTTTCTCAACCCAAGTTCCATATTTTTCATGAATTGAATGGTCTTCATCAGCTATCAAATTAAAAGGAAGCTTTTTATTTTCTATAAATTTTTTATGGGATTTTTGAGAATCTGAACTAATTCCTACTATTATATATCCTTGTTTTTCAAATTCTTTATAATTATCTCTCAAATTACAAGCTTGAAAAGTACATCCCGGTGTATTATCTCTTGGATAAAAATATAGAACCAATTTTTTGCCTTTAAAATCTTTTAAACTGATATTATTGCCATCTTGGTCTTTACCAATAAAGTCTGGAGCTTTATCGCCAATTTTTAAATTCATATTTTTGTATTAAAATTAATTTTAATTTGAATGAAAGATAATCCAATTATAATAAAAAAATATTTTAATTTCCTAAGCGATCAGCAGTTTAAACAGTTTTCAGAGTTAGGAGAAACATATGAAATATTAAATGATAAAGTTAATCTAATTTCTAGAAAAGATTTTTCTAATCTATATACTAATCATATATTACATTCACTAGCCATAGCAAAAGTGATAGATTTTAAAGCTAATACTCGAATAATAGATGTAGGAACAGGTGGAGGTTTTCCAGGAATACCTTTAGCAATAATGTTTCCTAAAGTTCATTTTTGTCTTATTGATTCAATTGGTAAAAAAATTAAAGCAGTAACTGAAATAGTAAATGAACTAAAGTTGGCAAATGTTGAAATTGTAAATATTAGATCAGAAGATTTTTACCCAGATAAAAAGTTTGATTTCATCATTTCCAGAGCTGTAGCTTCGATAGATACTTTTTATCGATGGACTAAGCACTTAATAAATAAAAAATCATTTAATGATTTGCCCAATGGAATTTTATATCTAAAAGGAAGCAATTTTAAAGATGAAATGAAAGAAAGAGATTATGATTATAGTTTCTTCTCAATCAAATCTTATTTTCCAGATTTCAAATTTTTTGATAGTAAAGTAGTTTTATATTTGAATTTAATAGAAGATTGGAGGCGCTGCAAAAGTCCTTATTGATATAAAAAATCCTTGATTTAAGCTTTAATTATTATATTGCATCAAAAATTAAATTAATCTGATATGAATCTATATAATAAATTAGTTAATCGTCCCTATATTTTCCTCAGA
>JAAGZN010000438.1 GCA_024206165.1 Bacteroidota bacterium | reverse complement strand
TCTGAGGAAAATATAGGGACGATTAACTAATTTATTATATAGATTCATATCAGATTAATTTAATTTTTGATGCAATATAATAATTAAAGCTTAAATCAAGGATTTTTTATATCAATAAGGACTTTTGCAGCGCCTCCTAAGAAGATTATAAAAAAGTTTTGAAGATATTAGAAATTCTAAAATGAATGCATTGATTAAAATTTTAATTTAATATTATATAATTAATACTAAAATTAAGAAAGCATCAATTACCAGTTGTTTTAGGATAAGTTTCTTTGATAAAGAAAAGGATAATAATTCCAATAAATAAACAAATAGGAACAATAGATAATGCAAATCTATAATCATCAACAGAGGTGATGTTATTATTTGATTTATATTCTAATAAAGAACCAACTACTGGGTGAGAAATAGCACCTGTCAGCATAACAATCATATTAGTAAAACCTACAGTTACAGCACTATTACAAGAAGCTTGAATTTCACAATTAGCCGCAAAAGTTAAAATTTTAGCAGTATAAAAAAATCCTCCAGCAAAAAATAAGCTATACATAAAATAAATAGGAATGTTAGGAACTCTAATAATGACAATCCAAATAACTAAACAACAAATCCCACCAAAATACATAGGAAATTTTCTGCTTTTATGATAATCAGAAAGCAAAGCAAAAATAGGACTACCCAATGCAGCACCAATAAACATAGCAGCAGCAATTGGAGCCGCTTTTAGATCACTAATACTATAAATACTTTTTAAAAGAGGAATACCCCAGGCAATACCTAAGACAGTTATTGGCATATACATTAACGCTCCAAATAAAGCTATTAACCAAGCTTGAGGAGTTTTTATTACTTGTTTGAGACCTTCAAAAATATTAGAAGGATTTATTTTCTTTATTTTCTTTTCATCATATTTTGAACCTTTTGGCTTATCTCTAACAATTATATAAACTAAAACAGCAAGTAAAAGTCCCACCAAAGCAAAAAGTTTATAAGTATTTTCCCAACCAATCTCCAAAGTTAATAATCTCAAAGGAGTACCTCCAATACTAGCACCAAGAGTTCCAAAAGCCATAGTTATAGCTGTCACAAGCCCCATTCTTCGAGGAGGAAGCCATAATGAACCAAGCTTTAATGATCCCATAAGTCCTGATGCAGCTCCCACGCCCATCATAACTCTTGCTGTTGAAGCAATAATAATATTTTGAGTCAAAGAAAAGATTAGACAAGCCAAAGCACAAATTAAAATCGCTGAAGTAATAACCCTTCTAGGCCCCAGTCTATCCATAGCAATCCCCAATGGTAATTGCATACTAGAATAACCCCAATAATATAATCCAATCATAAAACCAAACATAGCTTCATCAATTTTAAAATTTGCCACAAGGTCATCATGAATAATATTTGGAGATACTCTTATTATAAATTGATAACAATAGAATAAAGCCCCACATGTTATAATTAACCATGCTCTAAGACTACCATGTTTTGCAAATTTAGATTGAGAAAATTTCATATTTAAGATTTTATCTGTGAATAAATAAAGGAACTTCGCTATTTTTCATTAAAATAGAAGTTGATGAATCAAATAATACATCATGTAATTTATTATGTTTGAAGGCTCCTATTACAACCATCCAAGCTTTTATTTCTTTAGCTTTTTCAATAATTAATTCAGCAGGATTTTTGTTTGATTTAATACAATATAATTTCGGTTTGATATTATAAATATTACACATTTTTGAAGCTTGCATACCTATATTTTCAGCTTTCTCAAAATCTTCGTCAATACTTATAATATGAATTTTATGGCCTTCCCAAATTCCCAAAAGTAAAAACATATGTAAAGATCTTGTTGCAGCTAAACTCCCATCATAAGCTATTAATATATCTTCTCCTAATTTTTTAAAAGGAGGAACTACAATTATAGGTCTTGGATTATCTCTTGCTACTTTTTTTACTGTTTCATCAGTTTCATCTTCTGCTTCAAAATGAAAATTTGTTTTTCTGCTAATTATAATAATATTATGTTCATGAGATAATAATTGGATCTGATCAATAGGATTGCCCTTTGTCTCCATAGTTTTAATAGCTATATCATGGCCTGCCCCTCTTTTTTTAAATATTCTCATTAACTTTAATACATGTTGATGAGATTTTAATATAATTTCATCTTCATGATCTATATTATAAGCAACACCTCCTAAAGGTTCAATTCGAGGAGTAGTTATTGATGGAGTATCTAATATACCTATCCCAGTTAATTTTGCTTTTGTATTTAAAGCGATATTTATAGCTAAATCCCTCACTCTCTGCGAAGATTTAGATGTATCTAATACAACAAGGATCTTTTTTATCATATTTAAACTATATAAATTAAAATTATATTTAAAGCTCTAATTTACGCAAGACAATTCTTAAATGTTCTATATGGTTAAAAATTTTATATATAAGTTGCGCATAAGCAATTTAAAGTTAATCAATTTATAATTCTTTTTGATAAAGTTTTTATTTTGTTTATAAAATGGAGGCGCTGCAAAAGTCTGGCCTACCTATAAAAAGTTATAAAAAAGGTTTCCTCTCATGAAGTATCTTTTTTAAAATCCATTTTTTAAATTAACGATTCCTGTTATTATTGCCATTTTTATTGCATAGCTCGGTTTA
>JAAGZN010000437.1 GCA_024206165.1 Bacteroidota bacterium | reverse complement strand
TATTTACTGTTTGTTTTCTTTTATCTATTATGACAATTTTATTTTCTTTTGAATTAATTTTCACAACTTATAACAGGATTAAATATCTTTTCAAATATTTTAATATTTGATCAGCAGTCTGAAGACTACTGATAGCAGTGTTTTAAAGGGAAAAAAGGGAATGAGCGTGAAGATGGAGCGCAGCAAGCGTTAGCGAGTGTAGCGACTGATGAACTCCTTTGTTGCCCTGTTGCTATGGAAAATTCATCTTCTAAACCTTGAATCGACCTTTTATACACTATCCGATCTCTATTTCTTCTCCTTCGAATTCAATCTTAACCCACCATTCAGATTCAGGATTTGTTGTATTTATCTCTAAGCTTAATTCAGTTTCATTCAAACTATTTGCGACTTTCGGATTATAAACTTTTCTAATAATGGGATATTTTTTATATATTTTTTTACCTCTTTGATTCCTAGTAATTTTGATATCTTTTATGGGTTGATTATATAAAGTAAGAACGATATCGTCTTCATTAAAAATATATGAAAGTTTAACTTTTTTTTCTTTTCCTAGTAAATATGGACTGTATGCAAAATTTCCTTTACCTAAAATTATTCTAAAAGCAGGTCTATTGAAAAGCTTAGATAAATAAACAAAATCTTGTAATTCTTCTTCTATTTTTTTTTGTTCGTCTCGAATACTATATTTATTGTTTATTATAATTCTATTTTTAGTTTTGGTATTGAAACTGTACTTAAACTTTTTTAGAACTTTATTGTTTCTCAAATAAATTTTTTCAGTTATAATCACACAATTATCATAGTCAATATAAATGTCTCCATTTTTCTGCTTGTGGGAATATTGCCTAAGAGTTTGTTCTTTTAAAATTAACTGTCCATTAAAAAAATAATATGAATAATCAATCATTTGAGGCGTACAATCTCCATATCCTATTTCTACTTTAAGTAACTTGTTCCCATCCAAATAATGTAATACTTCCCCTGGTGGCTCGCCCAAACCTAACGTCGAGTTTTTATTGATAAAAATATTATCCGTCTTTATTCGCTTTTGTATAAATTTTACTTTATTATCTACAAAATCGATATAACTATCTAATTCTTTTTTTATGATTAAATTCGATTCCCCTTTTGCTTCAAATAAAATATAAAGACTAAAAAAAAGAAAAAAGGTTACTTTTAACCTATTATTTAAATGGATCAACATATATAGTATTTTGATTCTTTGATTTTTTTAAAATATTTCGCCACTTTAAGCCGTATGTTCTCTCGAAATGAGCAGGATCATAAATTGTACTAAAATGACCCCCCCAATGAAAGCCATATTTGATAGCTAATTTTAAAATTTTTTTTCTATTAAATTTGTTTTTAGAATTACCGTTTTCGTCTATTTCATATAAGTCAACAGCCCATCCATAATGATGCATACTTGCACCAGGAGGTGCTTTTGTTTTTATTTTTTTTGGGTTAATAACTTTTAAAGTTACAGGATCTCTTCCCTCCAAATATATTTCTTTCTGTTTTTGAAGGCTCCTTAATACCTCTATTCCAATTCTTAATTTAATCCCGTATTTATGAAAAGCTTCATTAATCATTGCTCTCATATCCGAAGCAAAAAATGGGTTTAATAATTTCAATCTCTCATTTGTATATCTATCCCATGTGGGACTGCTATAATATTTATTATATTCTTTACTTGTAAACATTCTTGTTTTACCTTTTCTTAAATTTTTTAAATTTCTTTCAATTATAGCTTTCTTAATTTCGTTGATTTGCTTTTGGGATAGACCTGTATCTTTATGCTTATTGCCCTTTAAATCTGCTCTCTCATAATCATCATAATCAAAAACTAAAGGAGGATCATCATCACAATTATAAGCGGAATGTAAATTCTCATTCAAATTAACCTCAGACTGTTTTTGATTTATTTTCTCATCTCCCCCCGAATCACAAATCCCAAAAGGCTTTTCAAATTTATTATACTCCTCAAAATAAATAGCAGCATATTTAGGATCATAGAATTGTAACCCTTCTTTAAAAGTATCAAAATCATTAGAATCATAAAATGAAGGCATATTAAAATCCGTAATATTTTCTATCTTTTTATAATAATGCATCTTTTTACAAGTTCCTTTTCGACAAGGTTCTTTAACATACTTACTTAAATCATCATTTTTATTTAAGGGCCTATCTGCACATCCTTTACCACCCAAAAATAATAGATTACTATCTACTTTACCAAGATTAACATCGCTATTACTTAGAATTTTGCACTTATCCTGGTTCATTGTTAAATATGCTAGATTTTGCTTTTTAACTTCATCTATTGGTTTTTTGAGAGTTGCTGCGATTGAGTCTGGTAAACAAGAATGTTTACCGCTATGATTGATTTTAATATTATTATAAGGCTTATAATGACCTTTGCCATTTTTTTCTGAAAATTTAAGTTTTACAGTTTTTCCATATTTGCTTCCAGTACTATAAATAATTTTGTCATTTTTATCATAAACTTGAATATTTACCGAATGGGCTTCTGAACTTAAATCTATATCAAAACTACCTTTATATGTATCATTAAAAATATCATCAGCTCTTCTTCTAAGATCATCATTTTTAAAAACAATTTTATTAGACTTGAAATCTTTATGTATTTTATCTATTTCTGAAACTTTTATTGGCTTATTATTACTTTTTTCTAAAGCTCTATTTTTATTTCTAATTTGATTCTTTTTATGCATTTGAGCTATTACTTCCGGAACGATATCAGAAACAGTTGCTAAACCTGTATCTGATAGATTTTTGATGATATTTCCTTTTACTTGGCCGGACATATATGAAACAAGATCTTCTTCTAAGGTATTTAAAAAATTAAAAGTTAAAGGATTTATATCAATATCTAACTTTTTGATTGGTCTATTATTAATATTTGAAAAATCTTTGCCTGAATCTATATCAAAAATATTATTATCATTACTATTATATTTCTCTTCATTAACATATGATGATGAACTATGGCTTACTGCATCATTTTGACTTATTTTATTCTTATTTGACAATTGATTTTTTTGTTTGTAAATCTCTTTCTTATCTCTATCAATTGCATTATTAATTTCTATGGTAAAATCATTTAAAAAATCATTGAGTTTCCTTATCTCATTTAGAGTTTCAAAAGTTGTATATGATACTCTTGTCAAAATCTTTAAACCAATATTATCAACGCTATTAGTTAATTCTTTTTTTGCAACTATGTTAGAAACTGTTTTACATATTTGTAAAAATTCACTTTCTTTTTGTTTTAAAATATCATTAGCATAATTGTTAAATTTACTTTGCCAATATGCTTTTCCAGTCTTTTTATCTATTAATATTGCATCTTTATAATTATTGTTATTTCTTATCACATCGATAACTTCAGATCGAATTTTTCTTCTAATTGTCTTTCTTAATTCTTTTGATATATCTTCTTCTATGGTACTATCAAAAAGATAATGTACTCCTTCATTAACAATTTGAATACCTACTGCTGTACCAACAGATTTAAAAATTCCTGAAAATACTTCTTTCCCATTTTTATAAACTTTTTGCCCCCAGTCTTTAGTTGCATTATAAGTTCCTTTAATTTTTTTATAAATATTTTTAACTATAGTAACTCCAAAAGTCATGATAATTACGCCAAAGCTAATAGCTTTTTTCATCAAATAGCTCTTCCAATCAAATTTACCTGAGACTAAAGATTTAGCTGCATATATAAGATCAGAAACCCCTTCACTTATTAAGCTACTTCCAAAATTATAAAGAGCACCCCCACTAGCTGCTATTAATACAGCACCACAAAATATTTGAGCAACTCCAAGTACTGCAACACAGAATATGCTAAAATAACTAGGAGGAGGCTTTGGTTTGTATGTTGTTAATAACAAAATACCTGGCATTCCTTTATTTTGGAGAAGTTCTGTTTCTAAGGAGGCGCTGCAAAAGTCCTTATTGATATAAAAAATCCTTGATTTAAGCTTTAATTATTATATTGCATCAAAAATTAAATTAATCTGATATGAATCTATATAATAAATTAGTTAATCGTCCCTATATTTTCCTCAGAAT
>JAAGZN010000436.1 GCA_024206165.1 Bacteroidota bacterium | reverse complement strand
TGCATGACATTAATATCACAATATACAGGCAGGATGGACGAGTGGTCTAAGGCAGTGGATTTAAGCACCAGTCAGTTCGGTGGCGTGGGTTCGAGTCCCATTCTTGTCATTTTGTTGACATTCATATAAAACCTATTGCGGCTTGTATTTTGCACACATGCAGTTACTATCTACTACCCTTTTGCATGACATTCATATCACAATATACAGGCAGGATGGACGAGTGGTCTAAGGCGCTGGATTTAAGCACCAGTCAGTTCGGTGGCGTGAGCTCGAGTCCCACTTTTGTCATTTTGCTGACATTGCAATATAACCTATAGCTGCTTGTATTTTGCACACATGCAGTTAGTATCTGCTACCCTTATGAATGAAATTGATATTACAGTATACAGGCAGGATTGTCGAGTGGTCTAAGGCGCTGGCTTAAGGCTCTAGTCACTTTGGTGTTGTTGGTTCGAGTCCCCCTCCTGGCATTTTTTGACATTCCTTTAAAAACTATTGCTGCTTAAATTTC
>JAAGZN010000035.1 GCA_024206165.1 Bacteroidota bacterium | reverse complement strand
ATTCCTGTAATTCTCAGGAAAATATAGGGACGACTAACTAATTTATTATACAGATTCATATCAGATTAATTTAATTTTAGATGCAATATAACAAATAAAGCTTTAATCAAGGATTTTTCATATCAATAGGGACTTTTGCAGAACCTCCCATATAAATATCAAAATACTCAAAATATAAACTTCCTCAAGCTAATATATTGGTTTTTTTTTCTATTTTTACTTAAATATTAAATTAAGATGATAAATCCATTTAATAATCCTCAATACTATAGAAAGAAAATTTTAGAATGGAAACTACTATCCTTTCCTAAAATTAATTTTACCGGTAAATCTTTAGCATGTTTATTTATCACTAGATTCTGTGGAGTTGGATGTCCCTTCTGTTTTTTCAAATCGGCTCCCTCTTGGAGAAAAAACAATATTCAAGATGAATTCAACAATGAAGGGATAAATAAATTCATAAAGTTTGCTAGAAGCGCAAATATAGGATATCTCTTATTATCAGGAGGAGGAGAGCCATTAAACAAAAAAAAAACTGTATTAAAAATTATAGAAGAATCACCAATTGATAGAATAGTGTTAGTAACCAGTGGCAACTGGGCAAAATATCAAAATAATACGACTAAATATATTGATCAAATTTATGATTCTGCTTTAAAAAATAAAAATAATACACATGTTGTAATAAGAGTAAGTGTAAGTAAATACCATGCTATTAACTTAGGTATAGATTGTGCCTTAAATATTATCAAAACCTTTGAAATTAAAGATTATAACGAAAAAATAATTTCTCTTCAAATAAAAACATTTAAAAATGATAATACTTTAAAAAAATTGCTCTCAAAATTGAGAATAGAGAGTATAAACGAAACAACACAAAAATTAATATCTGATAATAGTATCCTAGAGAAAATTATTCCTGAAAAAGTGACAATAAAATTACAAAGTGGTTTAATTTTAAAAATAGGACTATCTGAAGTTTTTGAATCAACTAATAATCCAGATTTACGAGACCCCTTAAAATGTCAATCTGGTATAAAAATTTTTAATAATGATCTTAAATATAGTGAAAAACAAAATCCAAGTATAATCAAAAATTATGATGAAACATATGGCTTAGATTGGTCTATTAATTATAATGGAAATATTAGCATTTGGCAAAATCAAGTCAGAGATACCTATAAAAACTTATATGAAGATAGTTATCAAGAAATATTACAAACGTATTTAGAAGACCCCTTAACATATTCCTTTATTCATAAAGGGAATAACTATAGAAATAAGATTATTAACGAAGTAAATCCTCAAGCAGTACTAAGAGCAAGTGCAATAGGATTAAGAGATGCTATGGGAGCAATATTATTTGAAGAGGAAAAAACAAGATTGTATTATACAATAAGAGTTCTGCATGATTATTTAAACGAAAATCTAATAACAAAAAATAACTTAATATATTGGCCAAAAGATCTTTTAAGTTTAGTAAAACTATCACCCAAAGAGTTGAAATACTTTTACAATTATTCTAATCATAACATTATAATTCAACAAAAAGAAAAACCCTTCAATAAAACTGAATGGCAAGATTTTCTTGAACTAATCAAATTTCAACATTATCAATTAAATAATAACGAAATAAAATCAGCTATAGATTATTATAATAAATTTGTAGATCAAAAAATAAACTCTTTAAACGATATCAAAACTATTGAAAAAAATAAAACTAGGAGACTGATTGATAGACTAATGTATATTAAAAAATTTGAGAATTGTGAGTATAATTGTAACTTAAATTAAAATCATGGATAAAAGAGAAATTTTAATGACAAAAAATATAAATGAATGTGGTGTGACAGGAGAAAAATTTAGTACTTTTCCAGAAGAAAATAAAACCGCAAATTTTAGATATATATTATCTAAATTATCTATCGACGAAATTAATCAAATATTAAAAACAAAAAACAATATTGAAATATTAGATCTACGAGACAACACCATTGAAAAAGAAAATATAATACTATTAACAAGATACCTTTATGAACAAAAATCGCTTAAAAAACTATACCTAGGATATACAAACTTAAATAAATATTTATTGAAAGCCATATTTGAAGTCGTTAGACTTTCACCGATAAATACAATTTATTTAAATAATTGTAACATAAATGATGAAACAATAAAAATAATCATAAAAAATTTTGAAAACATTGAATATTTAGAAACATTAGATATCAGTGGTAATAATATTACAAAAAAAGGAGGAGCCTATATAAGCCAATTTTTAAAAAATAATAACACAATAAAAAATCTCCATTTAAGTTATAATAAATTAAATGCTATTGGAGCAAAATATTTAGGGAAAGCTCTTGAAACTAATAAAAGTCTTGAAAAACTATATCTCAGGAGCAACGATATTAGAGATCTAGGAACTTTAGACCTTTTTAAAAATTTATTAAAGAATACAAGGCTTAAAATATTAAATATTGGTGATAATAATATAGGTGATGAAGGACTAAAAAATGTAACAGAATTTTTAATGTACAAACCATTTCAGATGCTAAATCTCAACAGAAATAATATAACTGAAAAAGGAGCTGAAAAAGTTGCAAAAGCTTTAAGCCTAAATTGTCTCCTTCACCATCTAAATTTGGGTAAGAATAAATTAAAGGATTCTGGATGCATTAGAATTTTTAATGCTCTAAAAAGTAATAATAATCTTACCTTACTAAATCTCAGACAAGTAGAAATGAAACAACAAGCTACCGAACATTTAGCTAGTCTTTTAAAAATTAATGAAACAATAAAAATTTTAAATATATGCGATAACTATATTGGAAATTTAGGCATTAAAAATTTAACAGAAGCACTAAAATTAAATAAAAGTATAGAATACATTTATCCTAGTGATAATTCATTTGATAAAATCGGAGAAAGTCACTTAAAAGAGTTAATAAAAATAAAAAAGAAACATAAAATAACAATAGCCCATTATATTGATACCCATACCATTTTTAAAGAACCTAAATCTTTCAAAGAGACCATAGATGGTATGAAAAATCTTGATGTTATTAATGTTTCTGATCAAAATATAAGTTTTAAAAATATTGAAAAGTTGGTTGCTATAATGACAAATAAAATAAATAATATTAAAGCAATTCAATTTAAGAATAATAATTTAAGTTATGACTGCATAGAAACTATAACTAAAATGCTTGGAAAAAATCTAAGAGCATTGTCTTTACAAGACAACAATTTAGACGAAAAGAATATAGAATATTTAGCTAGTAAATTAAACAAAATAGATAATTTTGAAATTTTAAATCTAAGAAACAATAAGCTGGGTTTACAAGGAGCAAAAAAAATAGCTAAAATTTTAGGCCCAAAAAAAGATCTAAAATATGTTGATTTAAGTCATAATTATGTAGGATTTGAATTTATCGAAGAAATATCAGATTATCACAAATTTGATAGGCTTGTTTGGAAATTTTGATTATTTCTTTCTGAGTTTTGCGGTAAGAATTTTCCTAAATTTAGAATAAGTACAAGTTTTATATTTAGGACCATCATAATATATAACTTCTGTATTATTAGATAATATAACACCATATTCTTCAAAAATATCTAATACTTGTTTATAATGAATAAATGATGGAAAATAATGACCACTTGAAAATGATATTCTATAAATTCTACCGTTTTCAAACCATAATGAGCCTATTCCTATAATAGGCATTCCCCTAGATAAAGAAGTATGACGAATACATTGACTTCCTAGAGCAATTCTAATTTTTTTATCGGGGTTTATTACAAAAATATGTCCGTCTTTACTATCTTTCCTAGTTTGAAATAAATAATATTTTTGAGTAAGGCATTGCTTCCTAATAACTACTTTACTATTTTCAACACTAGGATCAAAAGGATATTTTGAATAAAACTTTTTATTTATGATAACAGGAGTAAAGATTTTTTGTATTTCTTCATTTGTAGGATAGAAAGTTTTGGAAGAGTACCATGGAATAACTTTATCTTCCATCCAAAAGAAAAATTTAGGTCTATCTTTTATTTTAAGTCTTTCCCACTTTTCTCTATACTCTAAAAGATATCTTCTATGACATGGATCTATAACTTCTAGCCAAAATTTACCAATTGATACTTTCATAGATGGTATATAAAGTTTGCCATTATTTAGAATTAAGAATTTGTAGTGGTAACTATCATCTTTTATAAGGAAACTTTTTGTACTTTTTCCTAAAAAAGTCGCAGCTTTAAAATCTGTTTTTTCATTCTTGTTGGTGGATAGTGCTTGTGCAATAATATCGTCTCTGACGGTTTCATATGAATCATCATAATTTTGATAAAAATCTCTTATCTTTTCTAAATATAATTTTTTACTTTTTGAAATATTCAAAAGGGAGTTCAATATTCTAACCAAATATTCATCATTATTTAGATTTTTTAGTAAATGAGTTTCAATAAAATTTATTATTTTAGACAATAAATATATTCTACTTTCTGCCTTTTCAAAATCAGTTTTTTGGATAGAATGATATGTATCTATCAAATTCTTTAACTTTATGAGAAGTTTATTTTTTTTATCAAAATACTTTATTGGATCTTGCGGAAGATCAATCCATGAAGGTTCAATTCCATAAATATTATAAAAACTTAAACTTGTTAAAAATAAAATTATTAGTAAATATTTGTTTTTTTCCACCATGGTTTAGTTGATATTCCACATTTTAGGAAGAAATATTTGATAACCCTCTTTTATTTTATTGTTAATTAACCTCATCAAATTTAGAAAAGACATATTTTTATCCGATTCAGCTCTAAGTAGACAATAATTATTTTTAGTATATACATGAACTGGAAATTGAATGTCACTAATTTTAGATTTTTCATATCTATTAAAAGGACCATGTCTTATAACATCTTTTTTTATGTAATTTGAATTGATTTTCAAAATGAATTTGGAAAATATATCATTAATGTATTGTATAATTTCATACTCATATTTTAATATATCACCAAAACCAATAGAGTAGTCAAGCTTTTCTGTATTGAAGTTATCTTTTGTTGAAATAATTAAAATATCTAAATCTGATGTAATAAAATCATTTTGAGTATCTGTCATTGCAAGTACAATATCCTTACCCTTTAGAATATAATTATATTTTTGCTCTTTTATTATAAAATCATTTTTTTTAATATTATTTATTGCAGTTTTTGTATCATAAAAAAAGTTGTAAAATTTACCATTCAGTTGCATTGAAATAGGTTTCATACATTGTACTGATTCTAAAATATAGCCAGCCAAAATATTTCCTTTTTCTGTAAATTTATTTATAAGGTGTGATTTAGAGGTTGCTCCATCTAATATTAGATCTAAAGCAAATTTATTTATAGGGTTGCATATTATTAAACAGTCAAAGCGTTTACAAGCATATAAAATAGACTGATTTAAAATGCTCCATACTTTAGATGCTTTCCTTAATCTTTGGACAAATAAGTCTGCTATTAATTCATCACAATTGGCTATTTGCATTTATTAAAATTTCATTTCCTGACAATTCCTTTTCATTTTTTTGAAAACTATTTAAAAAATTAGTTAAATCACACATCCTATTTGCGTAACCCCATTCGTTATCATACCATGCTAAAATTCTACAAAATTTATTTTTTGTTACTTGAGTATGAGATATATCAACTATAGCACTTCTGCTATCATGAGTAAAATCTATAGAAACCATAGGTTCATCATTATATCCTAGAATACCTTTTAGATAAGAATTAGAAGCTTCAATAATATTATCATTAATATCTTTGATAGATATTGATTTTTTACTCACAAAAATAAATTCAATCATTGAAACATTTAGAATAGGCACTCTTATAGCATTACATTTAATTCTATTTTTTAATTCCGGAAAAAGCAATTCAACAGCTCTTGCAGCATTTGTTGAGCTAGGAATCATTGATGATGACACAGCTCTTGCTCTAAGGCGATCTTGGTGTAATGAATCAACTAAATTCTGTCCATTGGTATATGCATGAATAGAATTCATATGACCATATTCTATTCCTATATTTTTTTCTAAAACTTGAATTATTGGAACTATGCAATTTGAAGTACAAGAAGCACATGAAATAATCTTATGGTTTTTATTTAATACATTTTCATTTATTCCATAAACTATGGTTTGATCAGCTTCGTCATATATCGTAGAAATGATTACTTTTTTAGCCCCCGCTTTAAGATGATTCCTTGCTACTCTTCTTTTAACATCAATTCCAGAGCATTCTAAAACAATATCTATACCTAATTCCTTCCACGGTAATCTTGAAGGATCACTTTCTTTGATATACTTTATTTTGCCAAAACCTACATCAAAATAATCTTTTCCTACTTTAATATCCCCTTTATACATGCCATGTACTGAATCATATTTAAAGAGATAAACTATGTCTTCAAGGCTCCCAATATCATTGATACAAACAATTTCAAAATTCAAGTCATCTGCTTTCTCATTACCATCACCTTTTTTAATATTTATAGACTTTTTAGTCTGAGAGCATAAATTATGTTGTTTTAATTCAATATAGGCTCTTAGAATCATACGACCTATTCTACCAAAACCATTTATTGCAACACTTTTCATTCTATAATAAGATAAGTATGATTAATTCAAAAAAAGAATACTATATCATTTCCATATCGTTTCTTAAAGCATATTTTTTCATAAAACTTTTAAGAAAGTTTAAATGATCCTCACTACCTTTTTCTTTATCAATTTCTATAAATACAATCTTAAGCTTTTTAGGAATTGAAAAATTCAAATTGGAGGCAGCCACTATCTCTGTACCCTCATACAAAACAAGATGCTTATCGAATTCACCATTTTTGGTTATTTGAATAAAACGCTCATTCATCTTTAGCTTCCTAATTTTATTATAAGTTTCCCATTCAGCTTCTTGAGTACAATATCGAGGACAAAGACCTTTAAAATTAGCAGCTTTTAGTATTTTATTTATGATTGCGTTTTTTTTAAGATTATATAAGGTTATCCCTGTATTTGTTTTATTTGTAGAATCTTCATCAGATGCAGCATTTTTTTTTATTTCTTCGTATTCAGTGCACATAGAATTATTGTGCCTAAGATAGTTTCTAAATTCCAAATTCAAATTTATTTCAGCGCTACCTTGTTCGTGAACATGCAAATAAATTTTAAACTTTCCTTTTTTGCTATAAAAAGGCCTTAAAGAAATATTATACTCTCCTTTATATTTATAATCTATTTTTTGTAAATCTTCTTTTACATTGTTTATATTTTTAACAACTAAAAGTATATCAATTATGGGTTTAGCAGCTAAATTAGGTACAGATGTTGAACCTATATGATGTATATCTATAAGTTTATTTTTTAATATTTCTTTTATCAAGTTTGCTTCCTTTTCATAAAAATTTGGCCATTCTGGATCATATTTTAAAATTTCTATTTTTTTTGGTGAATTTGTTTCTTTAATATTTTCAGATTTTGTGTCATCTTTTTGTGTACAAGGTGAAATATCACTTTTTATAACTAAATTAGGGTTTGATCGATTATTATTACTGCTTATTGAATTTAATTTAAAAATTTTATTCGTATCATTTTCGATAGGATAAGTAAGATAATTTTGCTTTATTTTTTTCTGCGTATTTACATCATTCGATTGGTTATCTAAATTAGAAGATGATGAGGAATCATCTATTTCAGGTGTAGCATCGTTATTAAGTCTCCTTTTCTTCAAGGGAGGATTATTTACGGTAGTGGGATTACCATCTAACTTTCTCTTCATCGATTTAGGATTCTTTGAAAAATTGCAATTTGACATTAACAAAACCAACAAAGCATAAAAACTAAAGTTTTTCATAATAATTAAGTTTAAAAATTAATAATCTATATAAAGAACTATAATACTTTTATCATTCCGATCTCATCTTCCATACAACTCAGTACTTTAAAACCCAATTTTTCGAAAGCATTTATAGAATCTTTGGAAATTCTAATTGTTAAGAATTTTAAATTTTTAAAATTTGACCATTTTTCTAGAAATTTAAAAAAATCTTGAAAATACATTTCTTTATTTTTATTATCTGAAAATTTTAAGAATATAATTCTTCCATAATCAGAATTCAAAAATTCTAATTCTGATGCTCCTATTATTTCTGTTCCTTCATATAAAACCAAGTGCTTATGATTATTATCAATTTTGATATCATCATTTAAAGTTTGTCTTATTTCCTTATAAATGTCCCATTCTTTCTTTTGAGTACAAAGTCTTGGATTTAAACCATGAAGATCAAGTTTTTTTAAAATTTTTTCTATAAAATCATTTTTATATAAATTATATAATGTTATTCCCATGTCTGTTAAAATATTAGAATCGTCTTTTAGTGCAGCTTTCACTTTAATATCTTTATAATTCTCTCTAGCTTGAGGAGTATTTATCAAATAATTTCTAAACTTAAGATTAAGTTCAATCTCCGGACTACCTACTTCATGTACATGTAAAAAGAATTGAATATTTCCCTTTTTTTTATATAATGATCTTAGTGGCAAATTATATTCCCCTTTATATTTATATCCTCCTTGTTCTAATAGATTCCTAATTTTTGATAGATCTTTTACAACAGCAATGATATCAATTATAGGTTTAGCAGCTAAATTTGGAACAGATGTTGATCCTATATGATGAATTTCAATTAACTCAGATTCTAATATTTTTTTTATTTTTTTTGATTCTTCATCATAAAGTTTTGTCCATTTTGGATCATAGTCTTTTATAACAATTGGTGCTCTTCTTTTAGGCTTTTTACCAACGGGGACTCCTTTTTCTCTTTCATCTAAATATTCTTTCATTTTCTTCTTTGTTCTAATAAAATTTTCTGCTATTATTCGTGCATCGGTTAAAGAATTATGATCATGTTCTGCCGGTACTATCAAGCCTAATTTTTCTCTATGTTTTCTTTCCGGAATAAGTAATTCTCTTCTCCAATCTTTAAGTAAATGATACCTCGGAAACAAATTAAAATATTTTTGTATTGAAGAAGCTCCCCATATTTGTCTGTATTTATTATTTTCGGCATAGTTTAGCGGTTTCCGATCAGTATATAAACTAAGGTACAAATTTATCCATGCTATATCAAAGGTAGGGTTATCAGAAACAATAATGAGTCTAGGATAATTTTTTTCTGCTCTTGCAATAAATTCCCAAAATTTATTCATTGCTATTTCTGGAGAAACAGTGTTAGATTTAATAAACTCAAATGCTGCTGGATGTCTTAGCCAAAAATGGTTTAAACAATCTTCTTCATATTCTCTATCTTCAGGCAAATCAATATTTATTTGAAAATTATCAACTTCCTGCACGTTTTCATCTTTAATACTACATCCTATACTCAATAATCCATTTTTAGCAAAAGAGCATCCGCTTGTTTCTACATCTATTCCCAAAACATATTCATGTTCATGATAAGCTTTAACATTTGATATCATAGCATTTACTGTTAAAAATATTATTCCTAAATAACCAAATAAACTTTTTTTGGATTTAAAATATCCATATTTCTTCCATTTAAAAAAATTCCTAAAAGCAATGAAAGAGGTATTATAAGTAATGATTTCTTTCATAACTCCATTTATATTGGGTATATTTTTCAATGTTGAAATTTGTATGTCGAAATTTTTAATTTTATTTGTCAGGCAAGATATGTAATGGTAATTATTTATTGAAGAAAAATTATCAATTTGGCTTGTTCTTTTTAAATTTTTACTACTTATATAGCTGCTCCTTTGTAAGCCCCTCTTTATTAAAGAAGATAACATATCTTTCGATTCATGTGAGCTACATGAAATAAACAAGATAAAAAAAAGGATTGCTGTATTAATAATTTTAAACATTTCCTTAAAAATGTAATTTGAACTCAAGTTTTTAATAGAATATAATACAATACTTGCAAAATTATTATTAAATTCAAAATTAAATTAAAAAAAAGTAATAATTATATAGTTTTATGAAAACAAGATCTCTAAAAGATATATTATTATCTCAAAAATTAGAATTTTTAATGGAAGCACATAATGGAATATCGGCTAAAATAGTAGAAGAAGCTGGATTCCAAGCAATATGGGCTTCTAGTTTATCAATTTCATCCTCATTTGGACTAAGAGATTGTAATGAAGCATCTTGGAGTCAAGTACTACAAACTATAGAATACATTACTGATAGTGTTAAGATACCTATTTTAATGGATGGAGATAATGGATATGGAAATTATAATAACGTTAGAATACTTGTAAAAAAATTGAATAAATTAGGAGTACAAGGAATTTGTATTGAAGATCAACTATTTCCTAAAAAAAATTCATTGTTAAATAATGTAAAACATGAATTAGAAGATATTAATTCTTTTTGTGATAAAATAAAAGTAGCAAAAGACCATCAAAAAAATGAAAAATTTTGTGTTGTTGCTAGATTAGAAGGATTTATAGCAGGATATAATAAAAACGAAGTAATCCATAGAGCACATAAATATATCTGTGCAGGCGCAGACGCTATTTTGGTCCATTCCAAGTTAAATACTCCTTCTCAAATTATTGATTTTATGGAAGATTCTAATTTTGAAGTGCCCGTTATTATTGTACCAACAACCTATTTTAAGAATTCAAATTTAGATTTATTTATTAATTTAGGAATCTCAGCTATTATCTGGGCAAATCATAATTTGAGAGCATCAATATATGCAATGAAATCGGTTTGTAAATCTATTTTAGAAAACCCAAGTGATGATAACAAAAATTTAGCATCTATAAATGAAGTCTTTGAACTAACAAATAGTCTTGAACTAGATAGCAAACCGACTGGAGCGAATTTACGATTTTTAAACTAATTATCATGCATTACATAAGGTTTATTATGTAAGCTTTTTTCTGCCTTAAACATCAGTATTTAACATTTTAAGGCTAATTTGATAGGCTCAGTTTTTATATAAGCAGAGATTATTGCAAAATAGAGTTTTGTCGCTAGACAAATACCTCTTAGAGTTTCGAATAAAAATTTTAATTTTGCAACAATATTAAGTGATGAAAAAGTAAATATTAATTTAAATACTTTTTACCAAAGAAAATTAAATTAAAGTTTAAATTTAAAAAATTTATTTATGCAAGCAGATTTACTTTCAACTGAGAAGCAAATATTTAAAAAATTTATAAAAAAATTAAAAGATCAGGGGTATGATGCAATAGTTCATGTGCCTTGCTCAATATTAGATACTTTTATAAAGTATTGCAAAAAAGAAAATATGAAAATTATCACAGCTACTGATGAAGGAGAGGCAGTAGCAATGATTGTTGGAATATATCTAGCAGGATCGAAATCAATATTATGTTTATCAAATGCAGGTATTGGTAACATAATTAATCCTATAGCTACTCTAGTAAATGTATTTAAAATACCTATTTTTATGATTATGTCATTTAGAGGTTGTACCGAAAATGATCCTCCACAGCACAAATTTTCTGGTAATATAACTAAAGACTTTTTGAAAAAACTGAATATAAATACATATGAATTTCCTGAATCAAAAGAAAAATTAAATAAAATAAATCTGAAAGTTGAAAATATTAATAAATCTAAAGAAATAGTATGCTTATTATTAAAACAAAAATGTAAAAAAGATTTTCACATAAATGAAAAACGAATAAATTTATTTATAGAAAAAAAACAAGTTAGAGATTCGAAAGAAAAATTAGGCCTTAAAGTTATTGACCTAAGAAAAGGAACTAAAATTTCAAGATATGAAACCATAAGATGTTTTGTAAAAAATTTATCAAAAGAAACTGTGTCTGGAAGAACGAAAATAATAGATGAAAAAGGAATTAAACAATCCAGAATTTTTTCAAAAGATGTAGCTTTTATTTCAACAACAGGCCTAACTTCAAGAGATCTATACAAGATAAATCATTCATCACAAAATTTTTATATGGTAGGTTCCTTGGGATATGCTTCAGCTATTGGTCTGGGAGTTGCCTTATATTCATCCAAAAAGATAGTTATATTCGATGGAGATGGAGCATTATTAATGAAGCTAGGAAACTTGGCAACTATAGGACATTATTCTCCAAAAAATTTAATTCATATCGTTTTAAATAATACTATTTCAGAATCTACAGGGGGACAAAAACTGTCATCTCAAAATATAAATTTTGCTGAAATTGCTTTGAATTGTAACTATCGGCATTGCATTATTACAGATAATAATATTCAAAATACACTAGAATTTATAAAATATAAAGAAGGACCAATATTTATCGAATGTAAAATAAATATAGATTCTAAGAAATTATCGCCTAGATTATTTTTAGACTTTCCAAATATTGGGCAAAACTTTTATAATTTTTTAAACCATTTTAAGCTATGATAGATGAATATAACTCTACAAAAGCAAAATCATTAGATACATATTTTGGTTATGCTCCTAACAAAATTATTAGGGGTAAGGGTATAAAATTATATGATGAAAAAGATAATGAATTCATAGATTATGGAATGGCACTTGGTAGTGTATTTTTAGGATATGCATATGATGAAGTAGATAAGTTTGTAATAACCCAGATAAGAAAAGGAGTAAATTTTTCCAGACCTTCTTTTTTAGAGGAAAAATTATCTAAAATTTTACAAAAAGATATTGGATTAGATAAAATAATCCGTTTTGCCAAATCTAGTAGTATATTACTTAATATTATACCAAGAGTTTGCCGTTATCTAAGTGGGAAAGAACTCATAGCATATCCTAAGGATTGCTTCTTAGGAAACTGTGATTGGTACTTTGCTCAAACTTTTAATTCTGGAGGAATATTAAGTGATATAAAAAATAAAACAATAAATTTTGAAAAAGGAAATTGTGATTCCTTATTAAATTTGTTCTCAAAATATGGAGAAAGACTCTCATGTATAATAATGGAGCCCTATAGAGAAGAGGTCTACAACCCAGAATTTTATCAGATATTGACTCAAAAATGCATTGAAAATTCAGTATTTTTAGTCTTTGATGAGACAATTACTGGGTTCAGATATGATTACCCTTTAGCTCAAAAAAAGGTTAATTGTGAACCCGATTTCACAATAATAGGGAAAGCTATTTCAAATGGATATGCATTATCTGCAGTTATAGCGTCTAAAAATATTTTTAATAAAATTGATAAAGCTTACAAAGACAATAAATTATTTGATTTTTCTATAACCCATGCAGGAGAAATAGTTGGTATATCTGCAGCTATTAAAACTATAGGCATTATAAAAGAAAAACAAGTTATAAATTATGTTAATAATTTAGGAAAATATTTTATTCTAAGATTAAATGAGATAATTAAAAAATACAATTTAAATACAAAATTTATTATACGGGGACACCCAACTTATTTTCAATTAACTTCCCCAAAAGGTTATTTAGATAATACTAAAAAAATAGATATATTGAGATTTTATTATGAAAATAATATATTATTCAGAGGATTTTTTTCAATTTGTTATCAGCATAACAAACCAGACGTTGATAAATTTTTAGATTTATTTGACCATTATTGTTTAGCTTATCAGAAAAAATTTATACTTGTACAAAAACTGAATTAAATTTATGGTCAATCCTCAATTTAAAAATGATTTAGGAAAAAACTTATTAAATATGAAATTATTAATATTATTTGGATTACCAGGTGCAGGTAAAGGAGTAATAGCACAAAACCTTAAAGAAAGTTATAATTTTGAGCATTTATCGTTAGGGGAATATTTAAGAAAAGAAGTAAAAAAAAAACAACAATAGGCATAAAATATAGTAATCGTATTCAATGCGGCCTAAAATTAATACCTTCAAAAATTATATACGAAATTGTAAATAAAAAAATATTAAATTCTTTAAAAAATAATAATAATCTAATAATAGATGGATTCCCAAGAACTATGGAGCAATACAACTATTTCAATAGATATTTAATAAAATATAATATAAAGGCTCATTATTTTTATTTAAAAGCAAATGAAAATTTATTAATAAAGAGATTACTAACACGTGAAACATGTAGTAGCTGTTCTCATGATTATATAATGGTATCTACCCAAATAAAAGGAAATTGTGATATATGTAAAGAAAAAACTTATAAAAGAAATACTGATAATATAGAAGATATTAAAAAAAGATTTTCTTTTTTTAATGAAACAAGCAAAAAGGTAATAGAAAGTTTAGGTGAGGATATAATAAATATTGATACTAATTATTATATAAATAATTTACCAAATCTATTTATAAGCAAATTAAACAACCTTCTGAGTCTGTAATATAGTTTGTGTAAATAGGAATTAAAAAAATATTAAGATTATGTATAAGTCTCTGACTTATCCACAATCTTAACATAACTATTATTAATTTAATGATTATGATTTATTAATACTATGGAGGTGCTGCAAAAGTCCCTATTGATATGAAAAATCCTTGATTAAAGCTTTATTTGTTATATTGCATCTAAAATTAAATTAATCTGATATGAATCTGTATAATAAATTAGTTAGTCGTCCCTATATTTTCGTGAGAATTACAGGAATGAGCCCTGGGAAATTCAATGATATAATAAAGAAACTCCAACCTATATGGAATAAAAAACACTTGAAGAAGAAAAAACTAGATGGTAGGCCTTAGGGCATAGGAAGCTTAGAAAATCAATTATTAT
>JAAGZN010000435.1 GCA_024206165.1 Bacteroidota bacterium | reverse complement strand
GCTCCAGGCCTGGCAGCACCTAGGCCCCCAGCTCCCGCCACGTATCAGTGGTGATGGTGTGGGGGCCCCCGGGGGTACGCGTCACCCTGGGAGTGCCACCTAGGCCCCAGGGTACGCTCCGCCCTGGGCCTCACGCCCCGTGCTTCAACTCTAGATTCAACATTTTGGTCAGGCAGATGTTGAGATTGAACCAGTGACCCGCATGTCACCTTGAGATATAATAGCCAGCGGCATTTCTAATTTTTATCTATTTCCTAAACTGCACATTTTAAAGAGCTCTCTTTTTACCTTATGCCACTCAAATGTTATGCTGATCACATAATATCCACGTAGCAACCTCTGAGCCATTGCCCCCAGCCAGCTGTAGGGTCGCTGACCTGTTTAGCCCACAGCCGGCAGGCAGGGAGGGCACTGCCCGGCACCGCCCGCCAGCCGCTTCATAAGCCCAGTGCGGGCGCTGGGACATTCAGTACCGAGCCACCATTCTCTCCGCTAACAGGGAACTGACGGTAATGTTTTGTGCTTCATTTCTGTAATTCCATTTATATTTGCCACGTAGCAACTACACAAACCAGCCCTGGCTACCATTTACATGTGAAGCCTCGGCCGGCTTGTATGTTTCTACGCTCTAGTTCGTTAACTCCATTTATATTTTCCACGTATCAACTAACAACAAACCAGCCCTGGCTACTATTTACATGTGGAGCCTCGGCCGGCTTGTTTCCCACGATGTCTGCAAATTTATACCCATTTCATTGCAGTAATCTAATACACAAATCAAGTTTTGCAAGAAAATACACCTTCATGCTAAACAAGTGTTATTGATTGGCGACACGCCTCCCGTCCCCCGGCTGAGAACGAGTCTGGCATCTGGGCCAGGCCACGTCACCCTCCAGCACCGGCTGCCAGCAGCCACTGGAGGACAGCGTGCTTTAATCCGCCACGTGGCGGACACCAGCAATTAGATTACGTCAAGTACTTCACAGGAAGTATTGTCGTCTCAAGTGTGTACGTGGCGGGCAGCGACCCGCCTCACCACACAACAGTTCCAAGGTTGCGGCCGCCGCCCCGGGCGGGCCTCTGCCCTCCCTGCCACCTGCCTCCCTCCACTCGCCTCCCTCCACCTGGCCGCGGCCAGAGCTGGGTGTTGGCAACAACACAGGTGAGAGCGCTGACCCCGCCGCTCCGCCGGGCCGCTCCAAGGCCGCCGCCGCCGCCACTCACCGTT
>JAAGZN010000434.1 GCA_024206165.1 Bacteroidota bacterium | reverse complement strand
ATTGAAGAGGTGTTAAATCAGCTTCATTCAATCTAGATCCATCTGCTCCATGTAATAATAATTGTTTTGCAAATTTATATTTACCATAATAACATGCAAAATGTAATAAAGTATTATTATTATTTGTCCAGAAATCAGGATTTGCTCCACAATTTAAAAGTTCACAAAATATTAGAAAGTTATCTTTATCATAAGCCATTTTTAAAGGATTCTTTTTATTCTTATCAATCGTATCCAATGATCTATAATTGTATTTAAATAATTTGACTATTTCAGGAAAATTTTTTGTAACAGCAATTTCTAATGGTGTCCAATCATTATTATTTCTTAAAGCTCCATCTGCTCCATATTCTAATAATAATTTGGCTAAGTGATATTTTCCAGACCTGCAAGCAAAATGCAATAAAGTATCATTATTACTGTATCTAAAATTTAGCTTAGCTCCATTATTTAGTAGTCTTCTCAATTTACTTAACTGTCCATACTTATAACAATTATATAGTTCTGTTGAGTTTGCTCCTCCTCCCTTACCTTTTCTTCCTATATATAATATTTTTCTTTTTGTTTTAGGATCTTCATAAGCATGTAATCTTGTTTCCTGTATTTTTTTATTAAAATTTATAAAATTATATAATTTATGTTCTTCATTTTCATAAATTATATCCCAAATTTCTGTTTTTTTTAAATCTTTACATAAATTATAATTTACTATTGCTGATGGTTTATTTGAGTTTGTATTTATAAACTGTACATTATATTTATTGCAAGAAGTATTAATTGATTCTTTGTTGATAAATTTTATATCTCCAACATTTTTTAATTTGTTCTTTCGTTTGACATTAAAATTTTGTTGATATTTTCCACAACCTGTTATACTGAATGATATAAAAAGTATATGTGCTAGAATTCTATGATATAGAGATATTTTCATTTTGTTTTAAAATATATTGATGATATTCTAAAACACGAATATATTTATAAATTTATAAATTGCAAACTTTGTTTATTCATAGAGCAGTGTTATAATAATTTAGTTTCTACTTATATTTATATATTGTTTTATTAATAGTTATTCAATGGTCTTTTTAAATATTATACTATAGTAATTTGCATTTACATATTTTTAATATTGTATATTTCTTTACAAATTTAGTATAAAAATATATTAATATGTTAATAGTTATTTTATTATAAATTTGAAATATTTCAATAATGAATTTCTTTGAATTATTAGAAATATATAATTATAAAATTTTAAGTTTTTTTAAAAAAAGTTCTTTTAAAAATATGACTAAATATATTCTTTCTTTTGTTTTATTTGCATGCATACCTGAAAAAGATTTTTCTTTGAATCAAGAAAAAAAGCATTTGAAAATTTTTGTTCATGATAATGATATGAATGTTCTTATCAAGAAGGTTGATAGTTCTGAAAATGTTATTTCTAAGACAAAGTCGTTTTATATTGAATGTAATCCTTTGAATCATGATTATTTAAATTATCCGAAATTTGAAGAATTTATGAGTAATATTTATTCTGAAAATGAAGAACACTATAATTAGTGCCTGATAGAAAACTCTTAATTTTTAATATTTTAGCATCAAATTTTTATTATCAAAATAGGTTTTCTCATTTTATATCAACATATTTTATTAGTGATAGATACCGATTGTATTTTTTCTATAATATTTTAT
>JAAGZN010000433.1 GCA_024206165.1 Bacteroidota bacterium | reverse complement strand
TTCTTGATGAGGATGATAATATATTCATTTTGTTATATAAATAATTTTGTACTAATATCGAAAATTATTTATTATTTACAAATTATTTATTAATCTTCAAATGGAAGAAGTATATCTAAATAATTTTTCTTTTTTTTCGACTTTTTATATAATTGGCAACAAATAAATATTAAACAAATTATTGCTATAATTATTGCAATGAGTGCAAGCCAACCATATTCATTATCATTATCAGAATTGTAATAGCTAAATTATTCAATATTTCACAATCTTTTCCATTTGCAAAAACCATCAAAGTAGAATTTTGTTTTGTCATTCCTATATTGCCAGTATAATAATATGTTGAAATATTAGAAGGAACATTTTGATATAAAACCCTATTTGATCTTAAAGTTTGTGGAATTAATTTATAATCAGAGTTTTTTAAGGAGGCTAAACATTTAACATTTATTGTTTCTGTAGTATTTATTATCGTCAAAAATGCTTTATCTTCACTTTCTCCTACTCCAAAAACTAAACCTTTATATTCATTTGGCACCTTAAAATCTTCAACTGTATCATATCTTAAAGGATTATATAAATCCTGTCTAATGCTTGTAATATGATTTAGAACTGGAAAGTTTGAATATTGTTTTTCTTCTTGTAATATACAATCTTCATTAAATTTTAAGATTTTTTTATTTAAATTTCCATAACCTTCTTTATAAGATATAGTCATCAGTAATTTATTATTTTCGATGGATGTTATTTCTGATTTAATAATTTCACTATTTGGTATCTTTATCTTTAAAAAACATTTGTCCTTACATTCTATAGGGTCAAAAATTCTAAAATATGTTTGTTCTTTATCATCATCTGTTCTCTCATAATCTCCAGTTGAAACCATATATGATTTTGAAGATTTATCGGTATAAAAAGAGATTGCTTCGCTACAAGTATTATCTCCTTTATCTCCGAAAGTATTATCACAAGTAATATTAATAAATGGGTTATGCCAATCATTTATTACAAAATCATATTCTAAAATAGGTTTTATTATAGTATTTCTTGCTTTTCTTTGTTTAGTTTTTGAGTCTTCTTCAGTCCAACATAGACCTTGTATATAATTAGTTTTTGATTGTTGAAATTCTTGAAATAATATTAATTGTTCGTTTGTAATCAGAAAAATTTCATTTGGATTAGGATTCATAGTGGGTACAAATGTGAGAGCTTCGGTAGTTGGCACAAATGTCGTGTCTTCTGGGGAAAATGTTGGGATCATTGTGGGAGTTTCGGTAGTTGGTACAAATGTCGTGTCTTCTGGGGAAGGGGTGGGCATTACTATGGGTGCATGCATACATTCAAATTCACAAGCATCACCACCACCGATTTCTATACAAGTAAAAGAAAATGTTATTATATTTAAATATTCTATACAATTTATATTAATACAACCAAAAATCGGTTGATCAGGACATATACAACTTGATTCATTTAAACTAAGATTTTGTGGACAAAAACCATTTTCTGAAAAAAATTCTTCACATTCTTGACTTAAAATATCTGTTGAATTAGTTCTACAAGGCCCTAATGAAGTAGGTTGATTTGTAGGAAAATATGTCGGATTTGTCGTGGGATCATTTGTCGGATCACCAGTCGGGTCAATTGTGGGGTCATTGGTTGGATCTTGGGTGGGATCTTGGGTGGGATCATTTGTGGGATCTATAGTGGGATCATTGGTCGGATCGTTCGTTGGATCAGTAGTCGGATCATTGGTCGGATCGTTCGTTGGATCAGTAGTCGGATCATTGGTCGGATCATTAGTGGGATCTTTTGTTGGTAATTTTGTTGTTGGATTTTTTGTTGGTATAATAATGGGACTATTAGTCGGGGTTTTTGTAAAATCTGATTCTTTATAACTTAAATCTACTATTGAACTTAATTGATCATTATTTTTTGTTCTTAAAATAAAACTTAATAACTCATTTCCGCAGGGGCTATTATAATATGTTAAATATATATCATCTCCATATCCTTCAGATAATTTGCCTAATTTATGATTGATTCCTAACAATGAAACACTTAAATGCGGGCAATCTCCTTCATAAGCTGGACAATTATATGGAAAATAGTATTCAAAAGGACCATTTGAATATAAAGATATACCTGCCCTTCCATCATTTATTTCAAAATTATCGCAATTCTTATTTTCTACAAATAAATTTTTTATATCTGGCAATTCTATATTTCCATTTCCTAACACAAATTCATGAATATCTAATTGAGCATTTGTTAATGGAGTGCTTTCTATTAATTTAGATCCTATTAATCCATAAATACAACCTTTTAATAGTTTTGATATTGAACTAAAACTTTTTTCTTTAATATCAAGTTCTTTTGATTGCTTTGTTTTTAAGAATAATGGTTTTTTGTTATTACAACTTAACAAGAAAGTTAAGTTTAGAAAAATTATAAATTTAATATACTTCATACAACTTTAATCTAAATTTTAAAATATATCCAAAATTATTGCACAAAGTATTGGAATCAAAAAATTTAAAATTCTATATTTATATTTATATTAAATTTCTAATATGGCATTATTGAAAAACAGGTTTGTCAGTGAACCTGATAGGCTTATATGATCTTCTTTTAAAAATTTTATAATAGAAATTCTGAGTCTTAAATGGTCCAATAGAATACTTGTAAAATAAAATTTAACTGAATGAGTCTCTTAGCTACCTATAAAAGACTTATAATTTCTAGGTTCATGTTTGAGCATTCTTGTCAAAAGATTTTCAAATATATTTTCCTTCATAAAATGTCTATTAAATCTATATGTATACTCATTTATATAAGAT
>JAAGZN010000432.1 GCA_024206165.1 Bacteroidota bacterium | reverse complement strand
GCAATAATAGTTCAACTCAATTTCTTATAAAGGACGACTTTCCCATGGAACAAAACGATTCCGTTTGCTCTAAAACGTTGTAAACATACGTATTACAACAGTTCTGTCCTTGGGAAAAGCCTAGAACTTATTACACCGAGGGTTTCTTATAGGTCCCTGTTAAAACTTAGTGAAAATTTAGCCCTGCAATAAAGGTTCACTCGAATTTCTTATAAAGCACGAATTTCTCATGGAATAAAACTATTCCGTTTGCTCTAAAACGTTGTAAACATACGTAATACAACAATTCTGTCGATGGGAACAGCCTAGAACTTATTATACCGAGGGTTTCTTATAGTTCTTCGTGAAACTTAGTGAAAACTTAGCCCTGCAATAAGAGTTCACCTCTAATTCATATAAAGTACGCCTTTCGCATGGAATAAAACGATTCCGTTTGCTCTAAAAAATTGTAAATATACGTATTACCAATGTTCTGTGCAGTGGAACAGCCAAGGCCTTATTACACCGAGGGTTTCTTATAGTTCCCCATGAGACTTAGTG
>JAAGZN010000431.1 GCA_024206165.1 Bacteroidota bacterium | reverse complement strand
TTGCTTTTTTAACTCTGAAATAAAAGTTTTAAAATCATGAATATAAAATGTATCTAATTTTTTGGTTATTTTAGGAATAGACAAGTTGTCTTTTATGCGAGTTAAAAATTTTGTTTTTTTAGTTTGAAGTTGTTTATTTAGTGAGAGCATTATGTCTGCTTTGTCAATAAATGGTTGTTGTTGTGATGATGGGATTTTTTTTATAGGGAAGATAGCTAATTCTTTGACTTTAAATTGTGGAAACAATCCTCTTTGTAATTTATCAAAGGTATTGACAAACCAAAATGATATTAATTTTGAATTTAATAAACTTAAAATATATTTTGAAAAGTAATTTTTATTAAAGCTAAAAATCACCATACTATTTATATCATTAAGATAAGTTTGTTTTGTTTGTACTGCATTTATACATTTAGGATAAGGCGAAGGAATTTGTCTTACTAATATTCTTTCTTGTGCAAACAATCCGAAACTTCTAGGTGCTGCCAAATTTTTACCATATTCTAAGAATTGTTTAGGTTGATTAATTCCATATCTCAAAACATCCTTCCCTTCTAAATACAAAAAATCATTATCTTTTTCTTTTTTATTTTTATGATAAACTCTATTATTTTTAATTTCTATTGTTTGAAATGGATTACCTTTTCCAATTTCATATGCTTTTAATCCTGATTTTACATTGACAATATTTTCTAATTTCTGAGATTTTATATTAATTTTATTTAAAATATCTAAATTTTTTTTATTATCTAATAATTTAAAATTGATAATAAAATTCTCATTTTGAAAATTTTTACCTTTTTCTATTGGTTTAAATATTTGTTTTTCAAGTTCTATAAATTCATAACTATTTTCAAAATTATTTATATTAGCAATCAAAATTCCATTATCAACATTAGCATCTTCAAAAATTTTATCTTTTGAATTTATTATTTTTATGTTTGATAAATTTTCTAATATATATTTTCTAAATTTTCTACAAGTATCTATTGTCTGCCAATTATTAGGGATAATTAAACCAAAAATTCCATTTTGTTTTAATAGTGAAAAACCTTTTTCTGTAAATAAAATATAAGTATTTATTTGATACTCTTGTAATTTATATTTTTCATAATAATATTTTTTTTCATTGTCTTTAAAATTATTGCCTCTTGCAAAAATATACGGCGGATTACCAATAACAACATCAAAACCGCCATTATCCATAATATCCTTAAATTCTACATTCCAATTAAAAGCCTTATCGCCTGCAACTTCCTTATCCTCAATAAGCGAATTGCCACATTTAATATTATTATTCAAATCTGATAGTTTTCTGCCTTTTTGTGCAGTCCTAAGCCACAACGAAAGCTTTGCTATTTCAACGCTTTCTTCGTTTATGTCAACACCAAACAAATTATTTTCTAATATCTGTTTATCAGTATCAAAAATTCTTAATTCATCCCCTGTAAGCTCTGCTATTATATCGTCTATACTTTTATGCTCTTTTATCAAAAAATTCAACGCTTCATTTAA
>JAAGZN010000430.1 GCA_024206165.1 Bacteroidota bacterium | reverse complement strand
GAAGGCAGGGAGATCTCGAGGAGCCCAACATCCGCGGCGGCGCCCAAACCTAAAAGGGGGAGTCAGTCAAATTCCTTATCACCATCAGACTGACCTCATCAGAAGGGTCCGGCAGCGGAGCAAATCCTTGCCCCCGCCGTACCAGAGCCACATCGCGGTCATGATGACGAGGAGGAGCCAGGCCCACCATGGGTCGGAGGAGGTGCACTCCAGCCACTTCTGGGCGAAGCACGTGCTGTCCACCAGCATCTTCACGAGGTCGGAGGCGGCGATCAGCTCCGCGTCGTCGAAGTCGGTGAGATTGCTCCCTTCGGCGGCCCACCCGTAGAGATCTTCGAACATCCTGGAACAGGGAAATACAAGGAAATGTGGTGACCACTCACCAGCAATGCCTGAACCGATCGGTGTTTAAGCCGGTCCAGAGGGAGGAAGTGGTAAAATTGTACTCAGGGGACGGACACATCAACTGGACACCTGCCTGCAATGCAGTTTCAGGAGAAGAGTCAAGTGACAAGATTACCTTCATGATGTGAGGTACTTGTCAATCCCAGGAGAAGGTGTTGAGGGGACGGTGGATGTTGTAGCACAAACCTAGCTACGATCCAGCTCCCTAACATCGACCTGAGGCGTGACCCCCACTTCCGCTACGAACCGGGAAACGCTGGCTGCAGGCCCCGGTGTGACGTTCGCTTGTTCCATTTCCGCCCAAGCAGGAAGAATGGAAACCCAGCGCGGCGTTCGTTGGTTCCCAACACACCGCACATCTGGAGATCAGGCCACTACGCGCCGAAGACACAATTATGACCATGTGAATATTCCATCACAGGGAGCAGATAACCCGGATGCTGCCCAAGGCTCCAGGGAGCAGTCTGGCCGAGCGGGTCTGCCACCAGAGCCGGCCCATCTCCAGCTCCCGAGCCTGGATGCGGAGGGAGCGCCGCACGGCCACCGCCCTCGCCTACGTGGAGGACGGGTGGACCAAGTACCCGGCCTACCTGGGCGACCGGAGCCACGACCACGGGAGCCTGCACAGCAGCAGGATTGACCACCATAGCAGCGTCCATGCCAAAGCTGTTAGGGGGCTTATCTGGAGCAGTGAAAATCCAGATACACCCTCTAGCAATAAGGTATGCGGCTCCTCACGCGGAAAAACAGCCGCAAGCCGCCGCCTGCAGAAAAGCCCGCCAAACCGCGTCTTCTCCCACTGCAAATGTCGCCTGCGGCACGGCGCAGGGAGCAGCCACGAACAGGTCTTATAGCCACCAGGCAACTGGCCATTTGGCCCTTGAGAAGAGTCAAATGGAATTACCTACTCTTCACAATGCAAAAAAATGGATGCAACTTTGAGGCATGCAGCCATTCACCCAATTCAAAGGCAATTATACACACAACAATCCACAAAGTAAACCCCTCATCCCAAATATTCTGATGGGATTTCCTAGCAAATTAAGCCCTCTTTTTTACACCGGGCCACCTCACCTTACCCATGTGGAATTTGACGATTTATTAACTTAAATGCCCTCGTCCGGCAATGGAAGATCCGCACAAAAGGCGGAAAACTCAGCTAGAGATTGTATAAATTCTACATTTAGGCAAATATCACCAAGTCATCTGTATAGCCACATAAGTATAGTTTCCCAAATAATTTTGGCTTCCTACTCGATCTGCTTGTCATCATATCCAGTAGTGAACCCAGTGAGCGCTGGTAAAACCTAGTCCAGTGCCTATGTAATCAGGAAAATGTATGTGAAGGCAATACCAGGTTGATACTCTCTAGCAAGTGCACTGGCACACAGGCCATTCACCTCATCATCATCATTGTTGTTGTGCTGGGAGGCAACGACCTCGGGGTCGGGGACCCCAGGCCTGCCAGGGACGGATACAGCTGCCAGCCGATCAACGAGAAGAGAAACCAGAGTTTGGGGCCTATTCAACCCGGCTAGGCCGGGGCCCCCCCTGCCAGCAAGTGCAGCACAGGTTTCTCTGTTCTCAGGCCGCACCTACAGAAGTTTCTAGAGCCGCCGCATCGGCGGTCCACCTTGAAGACGGCCCGCCATGCAGCCACATTGCACCTCAAGACAGGGAGCAGTTCGGTCGGCCCGCCTAGAGGCCTCTGGCCTCCTGGCAGGGCCCGCCACCCCTGGTGCGGCTCCTGCACCACACCTGGCTCCACTACTACAGCGCCAGGGACAGGGAGGAGCAGGGAGGAGCCTCCCTCACAACTTCATCATCATATCATCACCATTTCATTTGGCTCTTTACTTTCAGTCGAATACCATGTTAATTTGAACCCACATGTACCCCATGAGTCTAGCCCCAGCCAGCCCTCCTGGGCCGTCCCAGGGCACCTCTGCCCTTACCTGGCCCTCCAGGCTCCCCTGGTCATTCATGTTGTACAGACTGCTTGTGATACAGACCTACCCTCGAAATATATCTTTATTCTCGATAGTCCTTATCTCCCCGGGGCCCACAGGAGGCGCCAGAGGCGTTGATGCTAGACCAACCCTCAGGCGCTCTGTCTGCTACCCAGCCTCCTACTG
>JAAGZN010000429.1 GCA_024206165.1 Bacteroidota bacterium | reverse complement strand
TTTTTTGTCTAAATCGGTTTCTGGTCAAAATTGGTTTTTGGTCAAAACCGGTTTTTGGTCAAAACCGGTTTTTGGTCAAAACTGGTTTTTGGTCAAAACCGGTTTTTAGTCAACACCGATTCTTGGTTTTTAGTCAAAACCGGTTTTTGGTCAAAACCGGTTTTTAGTCAAAACCGTTTTTTAGTCAAAACCGTTTTTAGTCAAAACTGGTTTTTGGTCAAATCTGGTTTTTGGTCAAAACCGGTTTTTGGTCAAAACCGGTTTTTGGTCAAAACCGGTTTTTGGTTAAACCGTTTGTTGGTCAAAATAGGTTTTTGGTCAAAACCGGTTTTTGGTCAAAACCGGTTTTTGGTCAAAACCAATTTTTGGGTCAAATCGGTTTTTGGTCAAAATCGGTTTCTGGTCAAAATTGCTTTTTGGTCAAAACCGCTTTTTGGTCAAAGCCGGTTTTTGTGTCAAACTCCACCTGGTCTCCATCTGACCTCTACCTTGCCTCCGGAACTCCACCTGGCCTTTGGCCATAAAAGTACCCGGCCCAGGTAGCGAATTGTGGAAGGTGGCAGTAGGGACAAGGCGTGTGTAATGTGACCAACACCCAGGGGTTCTTTCTCCCGGTAAAAACCGGTTGTTGGTCAAAATTGGTTTTTGGTCAAAACCGGGTTTTAGTAAAACAGGTTTTGGGTCAAAACTGTTTTTTGGTTAAAACCGTTTGTTGGTCAAAATAGGTTTTTGGTCAAAACCGGTTTTTGGTCAAAACAGGTTTTTGGTCAAAACCAATTTTTGGGTCAAATCGGTTTTTGGTCAAAATCGGTTTCTGGTCAAAATTGCTTTTTG
>JAAGZN010000428.1 GCA_024206165.1 Bacteroidota bacterium | reverse complement strand
CTGACGTGTAAGATAGTCTTCCTAAGGGTTTAACGTCATTCCCTAGTTTGGACCCTCCATCATGGGATTGGCACTTCTGTATATAGAAAAAAATACTGACGTGTAAGATAGTCTTCCTAACGGTTTAGCCTTATTCCCTAGTTTGGACCCTCATTCATGGGATTGGCACTTCTATATATAGAAAAAAATACTGGCGTGTAAGATAGTCATCTTAAGGGTTTAGCCCTATTTCCTAGTTTGGACCCTCCATCACGGGACTGGCACTTCTATATATAGAACAAAATACTGACGTGTAAGATAGTCTTTCTAAGGGTTTAGCCTTATTTCCTAGTTTGGACCCTCCATCATGGGATTGGCACTTCTATAAATAGAAAAAAATACTGACGTGTAAAATAGTCTTCCTAAGGGTTTAGCCTCATTCCCTAGTTTGGACCCTCCATCATGGGATTGGCACCTCTGTATATAGAAAAAAATACTGACGTGTAAGATAGTCTTCCTAAGGGTTTAGCCTTATTTCCTAGTTTGGACCCTCCATCATGGGATATTCACTTCTATAGATAGAAAGAAAAACTGACGTGTAAGATAGTCTTCCTAAGGGGTTAGCCTTGTTCCCTAGTTTGGACCCTCCATCATGGGATATGCACTT
>JAAGZN010000427.1 GCA_024206165.1 Bacteroidota bacterium | reverse complement strand
ATTGAGCAGACCCAGGAAAAATGATAGCTTGTAAAACAAGCGTTTTTCCGTTAATTTTTTTAAGCGTAGGCTTATAAAAATTTGGGGATGCGATCGCGGGTGAGCACAAAATCGGCGAATGGTTTTTTCCCTTTTTTATTATTTTTGCGAAGCAAGGCCTTATTGGGTTTTAAAGGGAAAAAAGGGAATGAGCGTGAAGATGGAGCGCAGCAAGCGTTAGCGAGTGTAGCGACTGATGAACTCCTTTTCTACCCTGCTGCTATGGAAATTCATGTTCTAAGCTTGAAATCGCCTTTTTTAATGTATTTACTGTTTGTTGAATCCTTAATTTGGAACAAATGATTTTGTAAACTTATACCAGGATTAAATATCTTTTCAAATATTTTAATATTTGATCAGCAGTCTGAAGACTACTGATAGCGGGGTGTTCAATTTTAATTTAATTTAATTTTTTTTCCTTCAATATAGATCTTCAGAAGAAATGGAGAAGAGCCAGATGATTCTAAAAGTAAAGTTATTATTTTCAACTTATTTGGATTAATATTAAATGAAATTTTTTTGGATTCTGCATTCATACTAGCAATTTCATTTCCATATATATCACCTTTGACGTAGTGACCTATTATTTTTAATGATATATTATCTTTCCCTTGATATTCAAAAGTAATTCTTTTTTCTTTACCAGTTAAAGCTAATTCTTTTCGCACTTCATTTTTTTTAAATTTTAAAATGCTATATTTAGTTTTAGAATTTTTTAGAATTTTATTTAGATAAATGAAATCTTCAAGTGGGGAAACTAAGCTTTGAATTTTGTTATTAGCAAAATTGCTAGTAGCACTGAAAATTTCTTTTGATTTTAAGTAATATTGAGCACTATCCAATAAATGAGGTTTTAAATTAAAATTGTTTTTATTTCGTTTTGCAAAAAAAATTTCAGGAATACCTATTTTATTTGGATAGTCTTCAGGATGATTATCTGGATATTGTAAAATAGTTTGCACTTCTATTTTTATTAATTCTTTATCAAAATAATAATGATAAAATTTTATTTCATCACTGGGTTGTGCTGAATAAACACTAATTTTTTTTAATAATTGATTTTCGTAATAAAAATATACTTGATTAAAAAATTGATCTTCACAATATCGTTTATTTAATCGTATATAAACATCATATTCATGATTTTTGATATTATTATTGATATTTGAAACAATGGAATCTATCTTTTTTTTTATATCATAATCTATTTTATCTTTACTATTTGCTTTGTTTATAAAAAATATAAAGGTCAAAGACAATAAATTTAGAAAAAAAAACCTTTTATTTTTTCGTAAGGTTAACATATTTTGTCTGCTCTTTTATAAGTTTACTTTTTAAAACACTCCAATGAAAGTTATAAGTCCTATAGAAATGAGGCGGATCATAATCTTTACCTTTAAAGAAACCTCCCCATTTAAATCCATATTTAATTGCTATAGGAATAACAACTCTTCGATCAAAACTTATATAATTTGTTTTGTCAATGAATTGTAATAAATCAAAAGCTAATCCATAATTATGATAACTCATGCCAGCTTCAGCTTTTGTCCTTACTATATCAGAGAAATCACTTCGACCTTTATTAAAAATCACATCCTGTTCTTTGAAAGTCCTATGTCCATCAGTCAATCTAAATTTAATTCCTTTTTCATAACACTCGTTAATAAATGCTTTTACATCTGCTCTTATTTTCGGATGTAATTGCTTAATGCGATTATTTGTAACAGAATCCCATGTAGGATTATTATAGTATTTATCATGTGGTCGATCAGTAAACATCCTATTTTTTTCTTTATGAAGATTTTTAATATTTCTTTCTTGTATAGCTTTTTTTATTTCATTGATTTGTTTTTGAGATAATCCACTATTATTATGTCCTGGTCTATCCCATCTTTCAAAGTCATTATAATCAAAAACCAAAGGAGGATCATCAACATAATTAGGCTTAGAAGGCAGATTATCATTCAAATTTTCCCACTGAAACTTAGGGCTATCCTCTCTCATTTCATCTTCAGAAGATAAATATAATTCATTTTCCTGACTCTTCTCGTCTTGTACCGATGGATTTCCCTACCTCAT
>JAAGZN010000426.1 GCA_024206165.1 Bacteroidota bacterium | reverse complement strand
GCTGGCTGAGGTACAGCTGTTTCAACAAGGAATAGGTGCTCTATCGAAATAGACCCGCCCGCGCGCCAAACGACCGAACCGATAAAAGAGCCCAGAAAGCTGGTTATCCAGTTGGCCAGATAACATTGTTGACCATATAAGTTCTAAGGGGTAAATCAGTTTATTTGTCGAAAACAATAAAACAGGGTTAGTACTTAGTACTTGGTACTGTGAGTACTGAGTACTGAGTACTGAGTACTGAGAGTACTAAGTACTGAGTAATGAATACTGAGTACTGTAAACTGAGTACTGAGAGTACTTTGTACTGAGTACTGACAACTGAGTACTGAGTACTGAGAGTACTGAGTACTGAGTACTGAGTACTGAGTACTGAGTACTGAGTACTGAGTACTGAGTACTGAGTACTGAGTACTGAGAGTACTTAGTACTGAGTACTGACTACTGACAGCTGAGTACTGAGTACTGAGAGTACTGAGTACTGAGTACTGAGAGTACTGAGTACTGAGAGTACTGAGTACTGAGAGTACTGAGTACTGAGATTACTGAGTACTGAGTACTGAGTACTGAGTACTAAGCCCATTGCCATTCTGTCCTCTGCTGCTGCGCCTCTTTATTGATGGAAATCAATCGAAGATGCTGACATCAGACCCTGACATCAAACCTTAGTACATAAATATTACGGTTTCCTTAAGGATCAGTGACCAGGGGAGAATATGTAGCTACTTCAGTAACTGCCTCCACCGGCCATTGCCGGCTCCATCGCCTGGCCAGACAGACACTCTGGAATGAAAATCTACGTTTGCTATGTTT
>JAAGZN010000425.1 GCA_024206165.1 Bacteroidota bacterium | reverse complement strand
TCTGAGGTGATGAGGGACTTTTACTGATTCCTCCTTGTAGGTTCGGGCGCCGCCGCGGATACTGGGCTCCGCGGGTCCTTCCTGACGCCAACCAGGGCAACGTCGCCGCGGCCGACTCCGCCGCCGTGCCTACCAACAGGCTCGACAACGTCGAGGCGCCGGGCGACGTGGCCGTGCTGCAAGTCGACGCGCCGAGTGCCATCTTGCCCGCCCCAGTGGCCGGCGCGACCTCAGCCCTCGACCCTCGGCCCTCGACCAGCGCCGAGGCTCGTCACCAGCGACTGGCCCGAGGCACCAACATGGCTGCCCCGCTGCTCGAACCGGAGTGGCGGCCCCTTCTCACGAGGTCTGCTTCTGCTCCTGCACCGCTCCACCCTCTTCGCAGGCGCCAGCCGCCGGTGAGTCCGCACTGCCCGATCGCCGGCCACTTGCTGTGGACGCTCCCCGGCCCCTTCTCCTCCCCGTACGCGAAGTCGTACAGCGAGGCGTTGCGGACACCGGTGAGCTGCCAGCTCACTGAGCTGCCAGCTCACTGAGCTGGTCCACGTGGGCTTTTCTGATATGTCTCTCTCCAGGTCAGACAGGCTCCAGTGGGCACGCGCTCCCGGCCCCGCCGCAATCCTCTGCGCTCAAGCCGGTTGGTCAGCAGCCCGTCCTCTGAGCCCTTCCTTCCTGAGATCAGTGAGGTGAGGGTCTGGTGGTTGAAGCCGAAGTTCACGATGTACTCGTAGTACTCCATCTTGAACACCTCCCGCCGCGAGTCGTCGCTGCTCCGTCTGTAGGTGGGAAAACGGTCCCTAACTCTCAATCGAACACGTGGCAGGACCCGCCCCCCATTGTACACACGTCCCCGCCTCTCGATTGATTTAAGGTGTGTGGTCCACGTTCTCTTGATTTATTCTCCTTCCCCCAGTCTTGTTGGGTGTCTTCGTGAAGACCGCCGCGCCGGGAGATGTGGTGAGTTTCACACTGAATATGAGACCAGACTCTGCCGCCATTGTATGGGAACGCACCTGCCTGACTTTTGCCGCCGAAATTGCTGAATCAGCGCGGCAGAGAAGGCTAGACGCTTCGCATCATACTACTTGAAAGACGACTGGTCTCATGTTAATGG
>JAAGZN010000424.1 GCA_024206165.1 Bacteroidota bacterium | reverse complement strand
TTTGAAGCGTTTTTCAAGTTTACAAAATGAAGCAACACGTTTTTGAAGCGTTTTTCGCCCCCCTGACGTGCGTGAACCGATCTCACGCGCTCAAACCGATCTCAAGTTTTTACAATCGATCCAAACAAAAAAGCTTCAGCGATCACACATTCATTTCACTTTCCTTTTACAAAACCTCTTAATTCAGCGATCACACATTCATTTCACTTTCCTTTTACAAAACCTCTTAATTCACTCACGTCAGAGGGATACTTGTCTCAACTTTGATACTAGGTCCAAACTAGTTCGTGGAGTCAATTTTTGGCTTGAACACGGGGTGTATTCATTTGATTTTGGCACGAAGGTTATGGGTCATGAAAGGATGAAAGTTAAAGTTTCTTCTTCTTCAAGACCTAAAGATTTTGTAGCATGCTTGGCGAGCGTCTGAATAAGCTTTCTAAGTGTTCTATCCGCAATATTAAAATATGTTTTCAGAAATTTCTTTTTTTCAAATATTGTCTTTTGTTACCAAAAATATGCGACATGCTGTATTGGATATGGTGATGTAAACTGAAAACACAAAGTTGTCCTTCACTACCTGATTAATCAATGCCATTTTTTTCTCTTCAACTTTTCACACCATCAAGACCTCTAAAAAAAACTTTCAAAAAAATCGTTGAATTTTTTAACCAAAATTATGCGACTTTTGTTACCAAAAAAATGCGACTTTTGTTACCAAAATTATGCGACTTTTGTTACCAAAAAAATGGGACACTTTTGTTACCAAAATTATGCGACATGCTGTATTGGATGTGGTGATGTAAACTGAAAACACAAAGTTGTCCTTCACTACCTGATTAATCAATGCCATTTTTTTCTCTTCAACTTTTGACACCATCAAGACCTCTAAAAAAAACTTTCAAAAAAATCGTTGAATTTTTTAACCAAAATTATGCGACTTTTGTTACCAAAAAAATGCGACTTTTGTTA
>JAAGZN010000423.1 GCA_024206165.1 Bacteroidota bacterium | reverse complement strand
TGAATCTTGGTTGAGCTTTCGAGTAACAGGAAACATGTTGTCCAGATATTGGCTCACAATTGATGACTTTTCCACACCTTTGTTCCCAAACAGCACAATGACATAAAATGGGGATTTTTTCCACTGAAACGGATTGACGGATGAATCTCTTTGCTTGGTCATATTCACGAGCTGTCTGCAACCCTTAAGTCCCTATTGATCACACATTCATTGAACTACATTGATTGCGGCAAGAAAAAACGGGTTCAATTTAATCTTCTAGCTTTCTGAATACTGCTTCCATTTGTGAATATAAAAAAAGGCTTATTTCAGCTCTTGAGCCACTTTGATAGTGTGGAGTGAAATGGGGTTGAGCTTTCGAGTAACAGGAAACACGTTGTCCAGATATTGGCTCACAATTGATGACTTTTCCACACCTTTGTTCCCAAACACCACAATGTCGTGGGAGGGGATTTTTTCCACTGAAATGGATTGATTGATGATTCTCCTTCATTGGTCATAATCACGAGCTGTCTGTAACCTTGCAGTCCCTATTGATCATATACTCATTGAACAACATTGATTATGATAAGAACAAGTGGGTTCGATTTAATTCTCTGGCTTTCTGAATACTTGTTTTTATTTTTGAGTGTCAAAAGATGTTTATT
>JAAGZN010000422.1 GCA_024206165.1 Bacteroidota bacterium | reverse complement strand
TGATAATTAATTAACTTATTATTCGATAGATGTGCTTTTCATATGTTTTCTGGTTTTATATGCTTATTGCTTCTTTTTTGATTTATACACAACTTAAATTGTGATTTTTAGTTGTGGTTTTGTTTTCTTACAAACACTATATACAAAAAGAAATATTGTTTTTTTATTCTAAATTATAATTATTAGGGTTATGATCTAGAATAAATCGAGAGTTTGAAAGGTTTTAAAATCTTAACTTGTTTAAAAAAATTTTATATAAAATCATTTATATAAATAGCTGAATCTGTAATATTTGTTTTTTCTCCATTCTCTATATTGATATAATCAACGTTTTTATCTGTTTCAGAAATTATATATTTATCATCCACATGATATATATTGTTTATATATTCAAAACCATTATTTCTAATTGTTAACTCTTTCTCAATGATACTTTTAAGATCATATATTATTATCTCATTAATTGGAAAAAAATCATCAGAATATTTTTCGTCATTATAATTATGTAAAATTGCTATTTTGTTATTATCTATTTTACAAAATTTGATAGATTCTATATATGCCTTTTTAATTGTCTTAATTGGATTAAGCATAATAGGTAATTTCTCTTTATATTTAATTATATCAAGTATTAATAAATAGATTCGGCTTTTAGATTCAACTGAAATTAATATTTCATCATCGTAGAACGGGGCTATATATGTTATTTTTAAACTTTTTGGATTATTATCTATTATGTAATTGAATATATTAATCTTACTGGAATACTCATTTTTAAAATTCCTTATTATGAAATAAGGATCATGTTTTTCTTGAATGAATGCAAATTGATTATTTCCTATGTAATTACAGTAAAAAAAAGATTTTTTTTGAAAAATTTCTTTTTTCTTATTTTTTAAATTTAGAAAATTAAAATTTCTTTTAAAATCCTTATTTGATTTAGAAACATAAACTAACAAATCATTTCTTATTAACCATGAATTTAACATTTCTCTTCTTTTAATTTTAAGATTTATGCTATCGAACAGAAAAAGTTTTTTATGTTCTTGATCTAAGTAAAATAAAGTTGTATTAATATTACCTTTCATATCTTTTGTTAAAAAATGATAATATTTTTTTTGCCCAATGAACTTCAATATCAAATTTTTTAAATCTTCTAATATATAAATAGGTTTAGTTCTTGAATTTTGATGACCATACAAATGCGAAAATATAAGATCTGTTTTTTCTATTGGAAATTCATATGCTTTATTTTTAATACTTATAATATTTTTTAGGTCTGATACTTTGTATTTTGTTATTCTATCTTTAAAAGAATTAAAAGTACTTGTTAGTTTTTGCATTCTTTGCTCTTTTGTATTACAAGAAATGAAAAAGCTAAATATCAGAAAATAAACTGTTTTATTAAAATATTTCATATTCATCAAATTTAGTATTAAGTTACAGGCTTCAGTTTTTTAAAATCATTAATTATTTGTTGTGGTATTTCGTAAGTAATATTAAGAAAAGATTTTACTTCTCCAATAGTTTTTAAATTAATTTCTTCATTTTTGTTTTGAAAATTTTCTTCATTGTTTTTCTCCTTTTCATTCAAGTATATTTGAGGAATAATACATTTGATAAGAGCTTTATAATATTTTAAACTATTTTGTTGAAGTTTATCATTCAAAATTTCTATGTATTCCTTAATTAAGATTATTTTATTATCATCAATAAATTTTGTTTTTATTTCATAATCTGATAACTTTTTATTTATTTCTTCAATAGTCTTTTTAATTTCTTCAATATATAAATCTTCAAGTATTACTATTGCAGTTTCTATCATATTAAAAATTAATTTATTTGATATTTTATCCCCTTCATCATATTTTTTTTCTAATACTTTTTTGTCCGAATTTTTATAAGATATTTTAAAACTTTTGTCTAAAATTCTTTTGGTTGGTAGATTTAAATTAAATAATCGAGGTTTCTTTATAATTCCAAAATCTTTTAAAATATCATATTCTTCAAAAGTAAGGCTTTGTAATAATTTGAATTTGCTTGTTATTTTACTAAACAATTTATTCGGATCTTTTATGTCTTTTAGATTTCTTTGCAATTGCTTATGATCTATTAATAAACAATAATATCCATCTAATTTAAATTTTCTAATAATATTATGAGATTCATCTGGATTTAGATAGTTAAATTTTTCAATTGCAGTTATTAGATTTATTATTTTATTTTTAGCATTGTCATCTTCTTGAATTTTTATTTTATATATAATTTTAGATTTTTCGTCATTTTCTGAAATATTTATAAACTTCTCATCTTTTAGAAACTGTTCTTTATTAATGACTATATTAAAATCTTTTAATTTTAAATTATAAGAGCTATTATTTCCAAATTTTTGAGCATCATTTAATTCATCGATTCTTAAATCTGATTTTATATTATTTAATATATCCTTTTTATTTTTTAAAAATTGTTCATCAGAAATTATTGGTAGCTTTTCTAAGTTTTTATATTCTTGAATAACATTATATGATTCCCAAATTTTAGCATATTTAATTAAATCATTATTTATATTTAAAAAATTATTTACCCATTGATTTTCTTTATTATCGATATTATTATCTTCAGATTTTATTAGAGCGAGGTTATTTTGCTTTATTTCTTCCTCAGAATCTTTTGATATTTTAGGACCACTTCCTGCAAGACCAATTAATTCTATTTCTTCAATAGCTTCTTTTTCTAATTTACTTTTAGGTATTATTTCTTTATCTTTTTTAAAAATTCTTAAAATTGATCTTAGATTTCGTATCCTTATTGCCTTTTGAACTAATTTTTCTTTTTCTTCATCGCTTTTGCCTTTTTTTGGTAAAGACATCGTCTTTATTTCTTCAAAATACAGTTTTAAAGCTTTTTCTTTGATTTTATTAAAATCAGCTTTTTTATCTTTTAAAAGACTTTTTATTTGGTCAAATGTATTTTCTTTTTCATCTCTGTTCTTTGTTTCATTTGTATTTTGTTTTAATCCTTTATTTTTTATTGCTTTTATATTTTTTTGTTGTGTTTCTTTATTTAATTGTGTTTCCCCGGAGTTATTATTTATAAAATTTTGTACTGAATAATTATTAATGTCTGAGGTTGTTTGTTCAGTATCATTGCCAGAAATATTTTTATTTTTTGAGGCGACAACTTTTCTTTTGTTTTTTATGAATTTAGTATTGAGTTTATTTAAACTTTCATTTTCATCATCTAATTCCGAAGATTTATTACAGGAAATAAAAATTAATAAATTACAGAAAGTTATTTTAATTAAAGTTTTAGATGATATAAACATTGATACAAAAAAATGGTTAGCTATTATAAATATTTAACCATTTTTAAGAACTTAAAAAAGTCTCTTTAAGAATTAAATATATCTAAATTTATTATTTCAACAATAAAATTAAGTTTATGTAAAAATGCTTATATTGTTTTTAAATATTTTTATGTAAGTTTTTATTAAAAATATGAATGGATTGATTATCAAAATATAAATTAGTCATTATTTACTTCCCCAAATAAACTAGCTTTAGTACAATCATTTATTTTGATATCGACATATTGTCCTTTTTTAAAATGTTTTTTGGGAAAAATGACTACTTTATTAGCTGGATTTCTCCCAGATAAAAAATCATTAGATCTTTTAGAAAATCCTTCAATTAAGACTCTAAACGTTTTTCCAATATCTAATTTATTTCTTTCTAAAGAATGTTTGCTTTGTCTATCAATAATTTCAGCCAATCTTCTTTTCTTGACTTCTAAAGGAATATCATCTTCAAATTTCCTTGATGCCAATGTTCCAGGTCTTTCGGAATAATAGAACATATATGAGAAATCATATTTAACATAATCCATAAGAGTTAAAGTATCTTTATGTTCCTCTTCAAGTTCTGAACAAAAGCCTGCGATCATATCAGATGAAATGCCACATTCATATCCTAATACTTCTCTAATTTTATCAATTTTCTTAAGATACCATTCTCTAGTATAGGTTCTATTCATAACTTCAAGAATTCTAGAATTCCCACTTTGTACAGGCAGATGAATATAATTGCAAATATTTTCATACTTTTTTATTGTATATAATACATCATCAGTAATATCTTTTGGATGAGAAGTAGAAAATCGTATTCTTAAGTTTATATTAACTTTGGCAACCATTTCTAATAACTTAGCAAAGTCAATAGCTTCAGGATCATCTTCAATTTGTCTTAATCTATCTTGAGTTTTTGAGTTTGGAGACCATCTATATGAATCAACATTTTGACCTAATAAAGTTACTTCCCTATATCCATTATCAAATAATTCTTGAGCTTCTTTAACAATAGAATAAGGATCTCGGCTTCTTTCACGACCTCTAGTAAAAGGTACAATACAGAATGTACACATATTATTGCACCCCCTCATTATTGATATGAAAGCGGTTACACCATTAGAATTTAATCTTATTGGACTTATATCTGCATATGTTTCTTCCTTAGATAAGATAGTATTTACTGCCTTATGTCCATCTTCTACTTTTTGTAATAATCTTGGTAAATCTCGATAAGAATCTGGTCCCGCGACAATATCAATGATTTTTTCTTCATCTAACAATTTATTTTTTAATCTCTCAGCCATACAGCCAAGTATGCCTATTATCAATGAAGGGTTATTTTTCTTTTCTTTGTTAAATTGTCCTAAGCGAGTCCTTATAGTTTGTTCAGCTTTTGCTCTTATCGAACATGTATTTATAAAAATAGCATCTGCATCTTGATAATTATTGATTATTTTAAAACCGTGTTTTTGCATTATAGAACCTACAATCTCGCTATCTGAAATATTCATGGCACAACCATAGCTTTCTATATATAGTTTTTTTTGTTCCTGCTTGTTATCTTTTCTTTCAATAATTTTTTCTGCTGCTTCCATTATTTTAAGTTTTATTAAAAGTTAGTCGATATCTTTTAAGTTAAATTTCATAGCAAATATACTAAATTGTTATTTAGAATCTTAGTTCAATTATATAATTTAATATTTTGCTAAAATTGTTTTGGATATAATTTGATATTTAGAGTATTAATTTTCTTTTGTTATAAAATTTACTATATAATCTATAATCTCAGAGCTTTTAGGTTGTTCAAAATGTGTTATATTATTAAACTCTTTTCTTACAATATTTTTATTGTTAATATCATAAGCACATTGTGAGCTGATCTTAATTAATAAATCATTTTCTTCTTCTATTTTGCTTCCAATTATGAATTTATTAAATAAACTATCTATTTTTTTTTCATATTTGTTTTTAAGTTCTATTTTTTCATATTTGTTTTTAAGTTCTATTTTTTCATTTTCATCCATTTTAGGTTTTAGATGTTTTAGATAATTCATAATAAAATCATAAAATTTAGATTTAGTACCTACTAAAAGAACATTTTTGTTTGTTTTTGACAAGTAATTTTCAATTTCTTTAATATGTGGAGATTGCTTTTTTAGATCTAAAATCCCTTCTTCGTTAGAAATATCAATAAATCTAACAAAAATATTTAAAAAACTTTCCATCAAGATATCAATACTATCATCATCGAGGCCTTTAAAAATATCTTTAATAAAATCTTTTAAAATTTGAGAATTTTCGGGTTTATTTAAGTTTTGTAATTTTTCTTTCATATTAAATAAAGCTTCGGCTCCTTCAATCGGTCCACCAATACCAATCATTGAGATATTTTTAAAATCATGTTTTTCAGCTTTCTTAAGTATTAAAGCAGCTTTATTAGCTCCTTGACTGTGGCCAATCAATACAATCTTTTCATTTTTATAACTTTGGATCTCATTAAAAATTTTTTGTGACTGCTTTTCAATAGAGTCTTCTTTGCATTTAGGATTTATTTTGGTTATAATTTTAGCTTTAGTAAATTTACCTTCTAGTTTAGCTTTTAAGTCTTCTATATAATCTGGACTATTTTTATCTATCTTTAACCCTTGAATTAAAATTATGCATATTTCATCTTGATATTTTTTATTATTATAATCTTTATTGATTACTTGCATCTGAGTCTGTATCTGATTTGCTCCATTAATTTGGGGTTCATTTTTCTTTTTGTTGCAATTAATAAATAAGCTTAATGAAAGAAATAATATATTAATATAAACCTTTTTAAACATTATGATATTTTAATTAAAGATATTTTCTGCGTTTTTTGTTGTTATTTCAGCAACTTTTTCAATGCTAACATTTTTTAATTTAGAAATGAATTTAGCAATTTCAAAAACATAGCTTGGTTCATTTCTTTTGCCTCTATAAGGGGTTGGGGCTAAATAAGGGCTATCTGTTTCTAATACAATATTTTCTAAATCAATTCTTCTTATTGTATTACTTAGCTCACTATTTTTAAAAGTCACAATTCCGCCAATACCTAAATACATACCTAAGTCTATAATTTGTTTTGCTTGTTCATAGTTTCCATCAAAACAATGTACTATTCCTTTAAATTTATTTTTAAATTTTTTCAAAATATTTATTGTTTGATCAAAAGCATTCCTAGAATGTATAACTATGGGTAAATCATATTTTTCAGCCCATTTTAATTGTATTTCAAAAGCTTCAATTTGATGTTTTATAAATTTTTGTTCCCAATAAAGATCTAACCCAATTTCTCCAACAGCACAAAATTTATGATTTAAAAAGTAATGCTCCATTTTTTGTAATTGATCTTTAAAATTTTCTTTAATATCACAAGGATGAATCCCAATCATGGGAAAACATATATTAGGATATTCTTTAGATCTTGATAATAATTTTGGAATTAAATCTAAATTTATGGATGGCATATAAATTTTTTTTACTCCCACTTTCAAGCTTCTTTCTATAACTGATTTATAATCTTTATCAAATCTCTCATCATAGATATGAGCATGTGTATCGATTAAAGTTAATTTATCCATTTTTGATTTTAGATTATAAAATATACTTATTACCTAAATTAGTCATAAAACTTGACTTTTTTTTAAAATCCTTTGTTTTTAATTTAATTTAAATTACCTTCGAAAATTATTAAGATAATATATGATATTAATTATTATGAAAAAGAAAGTACTGTTTTTATTCTTTATAATTTTAGCAAATGGTTGTAAAAAAAATACTATTAATAAACTCAATTCAAATTTGAAAAGTCATTTGAGCTATCAAAATTCAAAAAATACGAAGCAACTTAATTTTCTGAAAAATGGTATTAATATAAAATCAAGTTTATCTTGTTTATTATTATTTTCTTTTGCTTTAAATATAGAGGCCTCAGATCAATTTGATGTATCATATCTCCCAAAATTAAATTTAGAATATTTATTTAATAATGCTCAAAACTTTTCTCAGATAGATATTAATAACTATGATTATGGACAATTTTATTATCCAATAAATGCTTCATCAGGTACTCAAAATAATTTATGTAGAGATACTGAATATTCTATTTTTTTAAGTAAGAAAATAAAAAAATATTTTAATTGTTTAATGCGTAATTCTTTGAAAACTGATATGAATCCATTTTTAAAATTAAATTCTCAATATAAAATTTAAAAAAAAATAAAGTTGTATATCTATTATGGGAAGATTTAGATATTTTAGATGGATATGATATTTTTGAGCTATTTTTATCTGGGGATTTTAAAAAAGTAAAATCTAAAAATAAGAAATATTTAAAATTCTTATCAATAGATAAAGCAATATTTAGAATCTTGAATCTTTCAAATATAAATAAATTTGATGATATTGAAGGTAATCAGAAGATATCAACTGGAATTTTAAGTTATCAGTATATCTTAGCTCTCATGAATCTTTATGCAGAATCTCCTATATCTATATCAAGAGAGGAAATAAATTTGCTATTATGTATTGATTGGGCAAATTATAAAAATAATACTATATATTTAAATATTGATTGTCATGACTATTTAGCCCCTAATTTTGTAAATAATGATGATAGATATGAAAAATTAAAGGTTGTTATAAAAGAAGATCTTTAACAATTTATAAGATAATTAAAAGTAAGTTCATAAAATAGTTATTTTTCAGCTCTTTTTATTTAGTTAGATTAGTAAATTTACATAAAATTCCTCGGAAGATTTTTTTTTGGTTCAGTACTTTCTTTAAACTTAGCTCCTAATACTTCAAGTTTTTCTTTTTGCTGATCACTGAGTCCTTTGGATCCTTGGAACATAGCTCCTGATGCATTTTCTAACCATGGACTCCAAACCCAAATTCCTTTTTCAAAGGATGAAATAAAGAATTTCCCGCAAGGGTTATATATTAGATCTGTAGTTGGTATGCCAGAAATGGCTGCATCTTCAAAAGATCTTAAAGTTAAGAAGGATCTTAAAGTTTTTATATAATATTGTTCAATTATCGAGCAAAATTTTATGATTCCACGTTTACTCATCACAATAAAAAATTTTCCAGAGAAATAAGGAATTACACTTTTAATTTCTTTAATTCCAAGTTCTTTGCATGCATTAAAAACCTTCAAAGGGATATTACGGCGATTCCAATTACATCTAGTTGGAAATAAATATATCTTTTTAGTGTCCCATGAAATAATAAATTTGCCATAGTGGCTGGAAAACCTAGTATCCTTGGTAGAGTTAAAATATACGCTTGTCGTACTTATTCTTTCAGAATATTTATTCTCAATAAGAATGCTAGCTCCAAAACTCAATAAAGAGTCTATGCAATCGGAAATTTTTACGTTCTTTCTTTCGGTCAGCCAGTGATGAGGATTTTCTGAAAACCATAAGAAATCGCCAGATGGATTTAAACGCCAATATTTATAATGACTTAAATCAATATATCTTTTATAATCCGAAAAACTTACTGTGTCTAAATAGTGTCAGATAGAAAACACCTAAATTTCTGTATTTTAGCATCAAATTTTTATTATCAAAATAGGTTTTCTTATTTTATCTCAACCTATTTTATTAGTGATAGATACCGATTGTGTTTTTTTTATAATATATTATAATATA
>JAAGZN010000421.1 GCA_024206165.1 Bacteroidota bacterium | reverse complement strand
TTGAAGCTTTGATATACGTTTAGTTCTCCTTTATCTGCACTTACTCTCTTTACTTTAAAAAGTCAATCAAGTAAGCATGGAGAAGATAGTTAATTTTCCCCTTATTTTTATATCATACTAATCTAACGGATATACGTCGATTATACATATTATTTTTAATAATAATTATAAACACTTAAAAACTCAATTTTCCATTCAATTTTTGGAGTAATAAAGAAAATTATCTAATTTCAAGAATGATATTATAATAATTACTATTAATAATCAGATATATATTAATTTCATAATTAAATCCCAATGTGGTGATGTAGCTCAGTTGGTAGAGCATCGGACTGAAAATCCGTGAGTCGGAGGTTCGAGTCCTCTCATCACCACTCTTTTATAAATATTAAAATCAATAAGCTCACTCAATCTTTTATCTTCAAATTATATTAATTTTATTCTATCTTCGTGGTTATTATAATGCCTAAATATTTAAATAGGTAATAAATTTATTATCATTGTCAAAGATTAATATTTAGAAATTATGGTTCTGTATATAATTATAACATATTTAATGTTAATTTCTTGTTCTACTAATAATGGAACATTGATGAAATCAAATCAATTGACACAAAAAGAATTTAAGGGAGCAATAAATTTATTCACATTAAGCTATAAACTACATAACCAAAATAGAAATATATCAAATAATGAAATCCTGTCACAAATTCCAAAAGATAATAGATTTCAATCTTTAAGTAATATTAATGGGAAAAGACAAAAATGTAAAAATAGAAAAAATAATGATTTTAAATTCTTAAAAATAAACAGAACAAAAAATAATGAAAAAACATATTTATGCATATTTTGTTCAAAAACATATTTATATAAAAGTAGTTTAAATGCCCATCTCAAATTTCATAGAGGAGAACTAGATTTCGAATGTGGATTTTGTTTCCGAAAATTTGTTCATAACTCAAAGTTGCAAACTCATATTAATATAAAACACAATAAATCAAAAGATTATGAATGCAGAAATTGTTTAAAATGTTTTGATTCAAAATATTCATTAGAAATGCATCAAGAAAAGCATAGCGTTTCTCCTAATTATGAATGCATAATTTGTAATAGCAAATTTAAAATAAGAAATAAATTAATATCCCATTTTAAGAAAAATCATAATATCTTTATTAAGTATAAACAATATTACTTAAATCTGTAAATAAGTTAAATATGACCAATAAATATTTAAAATGAAGATTGATATTTACTTGGATTCAAAATAATATCTCTAGCTCTTTTCAACATCTTAGTATCATACCCTTCAGCTTCAAGAATATCAATAGCAATAGCCTGATTTGATTTACCTCTAACAACTTTATATGTATAATTTATCTTTCTTTTATTTCCTTCTATAGTAGTTGGTTTAATGAAAACTTTAAAATTAGCAAATCCTTTATCTTTAGCATTTTTTTCTAAAAGCATAACAATAGGATAATGAGTAGCAACGATTGTCAATGAATTTGAATATCCTCCAATTGATTCTAAGATACTATATTCGGCAGCTCCTCCTTCAAGAGGATTTGTACCACTAAAAGGTTCATCAAAGATTGTAAAGCTAAATTGATCTCTTCTAAGTTTTTTTAACATTTTAATATGCGATTGTGCTCTATCCACTTCGGCCATAAATAAAGATTTTCCTGCTGCTATATCATCAACAATGTCAATGTAGGTATTAATTTTATCAAAAGGTGTCAGCGTAATTTCTTTAGCTGGCGCAATACCTACAACATGGGCTAATAATATAGCATTTGTAGCTCCTGTCACAAAAGTTGATTTGCCTCCTGCATTTGGTCCTGTCAAAATTATGTTTCTTATACCTCCTGGAGCCCCATCCATTTCTAAATTATTACCTACAGCTTTTTTGGCATCTAAAAATGGATTCCACATATTTTTAAGTTTAATATATGGTTTTGATCTATCTTTTCTACTTATAAATTTAGCATAAACAAATTTGTTTTTTTTATCATATGTTTCTGCTTCTTCAAATAATTTGGAAAAAGATAGAAAAGAATCTATTCTTCCATAATCATAAAAAGCATCTTTGAATTTATCTTTATGTTCTATAAAAAGTTTATATGATGCTAGCAATTTACCTGCATTATTAAAGAAATATGACCATGAAGTTAAAGGCATAGTTTTTAAATAACCTACTAGTCTACCTAATTCAGACTTTGGTGCCTTTTTATCAACAGCTAATAATTTTCTTAAATTTTGTAGTCTTGATCCATAAAGTTTTTCAAGCTCTGGAGATGATTTTATAATATCACTAATTTCTTGAGCAGATTTTAAAAAGGCTTGGATGTCTGCAAGTCTAAATGCTAAATTTTTTAAAACGCTTGAGTATTCTTTGTATGTATTATAACTTCTATAACAGCCCCATACCCAATATAAGGTTATTAAAGAAGCAGCTACAACTGCCGAAGTAGGTATTTCTGGCTTTTTAATATTTGATTTTTTTATACCATGTTTTATATCTTCATTTTGTCTTTTTGAATAGTGTCTATCACTCATTTCATATGGATGATAGATATTATAAAATGGATAAAATACCGGAAGAATATCTTGATTAAACATTTTTTTAGTATCATCTGCCATTCCACCAATACCAGCAAAAAAATTAAAACCTAAAAATAATTCTAAAGGGAATAGAGGCCCAGAGAAAATATCCCACCAATCACGGAAGAAAAGCTTACTAAATTGTAAAGAACCTGCTGATTTATTTGTCTTCTTATTTGCATAATAAAATTTCTTATTCATATAATCATTATATTCTTTAGAATAGAGAGGCTCTCTTTTAGTCCAAAACGAAAGAATGCTATCTTCAGAGTCTTTATATTTTTGTAAACTCTTTCTTAGTTTCTTGCTTTCTTCTGATTTGGCAATAAAAGTTTGAATAATCTTTTGTCTTTCTTTAAGAAAATTAATATTGCTCGAAGGAGTAACGATCATAGTAGCTAAAACACTTTCACCAATATTAGTTATTGTCTTGTTGATCTTGGAAATAAGATGGTATCCAGGGTTGCTAGTGGTTCCATAAAACAACTTCAGATCATCCCAAGAATAAGAATTTAAAATCTTATCCATATTTTTTTGTAATTCTTCATGCTGCTTGCTTGTACCTAAGATCTTTGCTAATGAAACTTTTCTTTTAGTTGCCTCATCGATCTCAATTTTTCCAGTTTGGTAAGATTTTAATTCCGTTTTTTCAGGTCCAATTTCTTCATCATCTTTTTTTATAGTAAAGGATTTTATATAATGATCTGCAACATCTGTTGCTAGGTTATATTTTTCAACATCGGCCTTGGCATTGAATAAAAATAATGTTGATAGTAATAATTTTGATAATATTGACTTATATTGTTTTTGCATTTTCTTAATTTTAATTTGCATTTTCTTAATTTTAATGGGAAATTTACATAACCGTAAATTATGAAATTATTAATAATTATCAAATTATTTTCCAATGCAAAATTTAGAAAAGATATTATCTAATAAGTCATCTGTAGTAATTTCTCCAGTAATTTCCCCTAAATAGTTAAGAGCAATTCTTATATCAGAAACGATTAATTCGCTTGTAATATTTTGTTTTAAATTTGATAAAACTTCATTCAAACTTTGGTTTATTTTTATGAATATATCATAATGTCTAGCATTAGAAATAATAGTATGAGATTCATAATTTTGATTAATTCCTAATTTTTTAATCATTAACTTTTTGAGTTTATCAATATTTTGGTTTTTATATGCTGATATAAGCAAAGAATCTTTATTTTTGTTAAAATATTTTATATTATCGACATTTGCTTTATCAAGTTTATTTCCAATAATTATATAAGGTATATTTAAGTTTGTTATTTGTTCTAAGTTTATATTTTGAGCATTTCCATTTTCTAAATCGAGTAAATATAATATTAAGGACGCCTTTTTCATTTTTTCAAAAGTTCTATCAATACCAATAGCTTCAATTTTATCTTTAGCTTTTCTAATGCCAGCAGTATCAACAAATCTAAAATTTATTCCTTCAATATTAATCTGGTCTTCAATAAAGTCTCTTGTAGTTCCAGGAATATCAGAAACAATAGCTCTTTCTTCATTAAGTAATACATTAAGTAGAGTAGATTTTCCAACATTTGGTTTACCAACTATAACAACGGGAACTCCTTTTTTTACAGCATTCCCTAATTTAAATCCATCTAAGATTGTTTTGATTTCTTTAGTAAGTTCGTTAATGATATTAATGAGTTGATTTCTATCTGCAAATTCAACATCTTCTTCAGAAAAGTCAAGCTCAAGTTCAAGTAAGGAAGCAAAGTTTATAAGTTGATTTCTAAACTCATTAATCTTTTTAGATATTCCCCCTCTCAAATTATTCATTGCTATATTATGAGAAATCTGAGTATCTGAAGCGATAAGGTCTGCAATTGCTTCAGCTTGAGTCAAGTCAAATCTTCCATTTATAAAAGCTCTTTTAGTAAATTCTCCGGGGGCAGCTAATCTCGCCCCTTGCTTGATCAATAACTCTATTATCTTTTGTATAATATAAGAAGATCCATGACAAGTAATTTCAACAGAATTTTCTTTGGTGAAAGAGTTGGGAGCTTTAAAAATTGAAACCAATACTTCATCTATAACTTCATTTTCTTCTTTTATGAAACCAAAATGAATAGTATTTGGTTTTTGTTTTGTTAGATCTTTGCCTTTAAAGATTTTATTAATAATCTCAATAGAATCTTTTCCAGATAATCTTATTAAAGAAATAGCTCCAGATCCTTGTGCTGAAGCTAGAGCTACAATTGTATTTAGTTCTAATTTTGGTAACATTAATCACAAAGATAATTAATTTTATTAATTAATTTTTTTAGAATACTCCAAACAATATAAATGATACACATTAATTATTAAGTTAATTGTTGATATAATAAAACTAAAAGTCAGAAATATAGGCAAACTTGAGTTTATTTAAATATTTTTATAATGCTAGAAATTTAAATTGTTTTATTTTTTATAATCCTTTTTATTTTCAATATTAGTGGCAATTTTAAAATAGATATTAAAAATTTAAAAGAACAGTTTATGAAAAAACAAATTATATATATTGTACTAATAAGTTATTTTATTTTTTCTTGTAATAATATGAGTAATAATATGATTTATAAGCGTAAAATAGAAACTAAGAATAATTATAAATATAAAAGGGGAAAACTTATAAAATGTCTATTTCTAGGTTGCTTATGTTATGGAGCTACGATGATTTCTTATGCTAATAGTGCTTTAAAAAATATATCAGATAACAAATTTGAATCTTTAGATAATGATTATAATATATATAGTCAGAGTGATTATATAGAAGAAGTTTTATCAAAATATAATAATACAATAATTAAAGATAGGAGTGACTTACATCAAGTCATTAATAATTTCAAATTTAAAGTAGGTTGTGAAATTGGTACTTGGAAAGGATATTTTGCAGATGCAATATTACAAAATTGGAATGGAACATTGTATATGATAGATCCTTATATGCATTTAGATGATTGGAATATGGCTTTTAATAAGGATAATAATACTATGAATTCTATTTTTAATGAAACAAAAATTTTTATGAAAAATAAATTTGGAGATCGTGCTTTATTTATTAGAAAAAATTCTATTTATGCATATAATCTTTTTGAAGATAATTATTTTGATTGGTTATTTATTGATGGAGATCATTCTTTTAAAGGTATTTTTGCTGATTTAGTAAATTATTATTCTAAAGCTAAATATTTAATTTGTGGTCATGATTATCTTAATATGAAACAAGGAGGTTATGATGATTTTGAAGTCAAAAAAGTTGTTGATGGTTTTGCAAGAGCAAAAAATTTGACTATTTACAATTATGGAGACAAAGTATGGTGTTTTGCTAAATAATTTTAATTTTTCTTAAAATAATTTTCTGCAGTTTTTAAATCTTTTTTTATTTCTTCAATTGATTTTTCTAGAATTGGGAAATAAGAATTAAGATCTTTTCTAAATTCATAGATTCCATGTTTATATTCGACACTTGCAATAAATGATGAAAGTTTATTAAAATCTTCTTCAATTAATTTAAACTGTTTTATTATTTCTGAATAATTTTTTTGATTATCATCAAGCTCATTAGTTTGTATATTTCCTTCATTGATTTGTCTTTTTATTCCTAGAGCGTCTTGATATTTTTTATCATAATGATAATCATTTAAAAAATCACGAAGTTTATAGAGCAAAGTTGTTTCTAAGGTTTTTTTATTTTTTTCTATACCAATTTTGTTTAAAGTCGCAGCTAAATTCGTACGAAGATCTACAAATTGTTGATAAATTTGCTCATCTGCTTTAATTCTATTTTTAAAACCGGTTGCACTTTTATTCATATCTTGCTTCTTCTTTTCATCATTTTGACGTATGATCATTCTTTTTTTATAAGGCTTTATTGATATTAATGCTTCTCTAAGTTTAACTATATCTTTTAAGTTATTTCCTTTTATAATTTCATCTCTGATTTTTAGATATGATTGACTATCTGTTTTAAACTTTTTCATATCATTATCAAGAGATCCAAAAAATTTAGGAGACAAATAATCCAGATATGTATATAGTTTCTTTAGAATTGGTAACTTAAGATTTTGCTTTACTAGAATTTCAAAACTATTTGATGGATCTTTCAAAAAACTATTTACTTTTTGTTCTAAATCCTCAAATTCTTTATTGACAGTATTTATATATTTAAAAAGTGAAGTTTTTGATGAAGCATCAATTATTTCATCTATTGTTGTTTTGTATTGTTTGAAAAATTCATTTTTTTTATTTTCAAGAATTTCGAAATAATCTTCAATTTCCTGAGCAATATCTTTTTCATATTTATTTTTTATGCTTTCAATTTTTTCTTTTCTTTTAGCATCATTCATTTGTTTTAATTCTCTTTTTAACTTATTAATTAAGCTAGCTTCTTGTTTTCGTTCTTTTTCTTTTGTTCTTTTACTTATCGTATTAATATTTTCTTTAATAAATTTCAAAACAAAAAATGAGCTTTTAACATCAAGGATTGTTTTAACAAATTCAAATATTTTTTTAAAATTAGAACTATTAATATCTTCCCAAGTACCTTCTTGTCCTAAGTATTCTTTTGTATTTAGTTTATCTATTAATTTTTGCATTTCAATCAATTCTTCTTTGGCAGGTGTTTTTCTTGAAGGTATTTCTACATTTTTATATCTATAATAGTTAGTAAAATCTCTGAGTTCTCCATCTTTTCCTAAATTTTGTAATAACGCAACATTATATCTTAATTCCCATAAAGCCAAAGGTTTCAATTTGCTAGCATAAGCAGTATATTCTTTACCTTCAAGATTATTATTTAGATTATTATTAACTTTGTCAGTATAAAAGTTTTTAAATCGATCACTTTGTTCTAGCATCATATTTAGTTTATTTTCAGTAGGTTCTTCAGAAAAATTTTCAATAATGGTAAAAAGTTTTGTTGAAGAAAAAATATTATTACCTATGTTGTCTTTAGTCATGTATGGTAAATTTACTTTTTCTAGACTAACTATTAATGCCTTATCTAAAGCTTTTTGATCAGGCCCTTTATATTTATTTTGTCTTTTCAAAGTTGCTGCTTGTTCTTTTGCTTGATCTCGATTTAATCTTTCTTCCTCTTGTTTTTGTTCGTTTAAAATCCTCAAATTTTCAGCTTCTAGATCTTTTTCTTCTTGTTCTCTTCTTGATTTTTCTTCTTCAATATTAATGTTATTTATATTATATTTTCCTTGTCCATTGTTTTTAGAGCCATTATTTCCATTGTTAGAATTTTGTTGTTGTTGATTACTCCCATTTATGTGAGAATTACTCTTTCCATTGTTAGAATTTTGTTGTTGTTGATTACTCCCATTTATGTGAGAATTACTCTTTCCATTGTTAG
>JAAGZN010000420.1 GCA_024206165.1 Bacteroidota bacterium | reverse complement strand
GGATTTAAAGCCTATTTGGAGCCATTTATTTTGGGTCAACTTTTACAAAAAACCATGGGCTAACCATCAGGCTTTTTTCCCTTTTTAGGTCGAATTTGAAGAAAATTTTTTTGGATTATTTTTTGCGTTTCCTAAGGTTATTATAGCCTGACATTGCTCCTAGAGGAGTCCTGAGTGGATTTAAAGCCTATTTGGAGCCATTTATTTTGGGTCAACTTTTACCAAAAACCATGGGCTAACCATCAGGCTTTTTTCCCTTTTTAGGTCGATTTTGAAGAAAATTATTTTGATCATTTTTTGCGTTTCCTAAGGTTATTATAGCCTGACATTGGTCCCTGGACATTCCTGAGTGGATTTAAAGCCTATTCGGAACCATTTATTTTGGGTCAATTTTTACAAAAAACCATGGGCTAACCATCAGGCTTTTTACTACTTTTAGGTCGATTTTGAAGAAAATCATTTTGGTCATTTTTTGCGTTTTCCAAGGCTATTGTAGCCTGACATTGGTCCCTGGACATTCCTGAGTGGATTTAAAGCCTATTCGGAACCATT
>JAAGZN010000419.1 GCA_024206165.1 Bacteroidota bacterium | reverse complement strand
GAATTGACTTATTATTCGATAGGTATGTTTTTGGTATATTTTGTGTTTTTATAAGCTGACTACTTCTTTTGTGATATATACATGAATTTAAATTGTAACTTTTAACTATAGTTTTGTTTGCTTACAAACACTAAATATAATGACTCAAATATTCTAAATATCTTATTGAATACTAACATTAAAAGTTTTATTGATGAAGATGGTGATTCGCCTTTAAATTATGCTATTGATTATGGGCAGATTGATAACGTAAAATTGTTAATAAAAGATAAAAGAATTGATAAAAATCATATAAATAAAAAAGGAGAAACAGCTTTATCATATGCTAAAAGGAGAATAGAAGAAGTAAAAAAAGATGATAAATTAACAGCTGAACAAAAAAAGGAAATTATACAAAATATTAATGAGATTATTACAATATTAAAAAACCATAATGTTCCTGAATAAAAACTAAAGATATTAGAGTTTAAAGGTTTTACTATTTGTTATTTCAAATTAATATCTTCAGTTCCTAAAATTATTTATTTAGTTTTAGCATTTTGCCTTTTAATTATCTCTTCTTTAATTTTAGATTCTAACGTACTACAAAGCTCAGGATTATCTTTTAATAATTTCTTAACAGCTTCTCTACCTTGAGCTAACTTATTGCCATCATAAGAAAACCAAGATCCGGCCTTTTGTATTATACCTAAAGTAGTACCAAGATCAATGATTTCTCCAACTTTAGAAATCCCTTCGCCATAAATAATATCAAACTCAACAATTTTAAAAGGGGGAGCTACTTTATTCTTAACAATTTTAACTTTTGTTCTATTACCCAATACATTATCAGCACTTTCCTTAATTTGAGCCATCCTTCTAATATCGAGTCTCACTGAAGAATAAAACTTTAAAGCATTACCACCAGTAGTAGTCTCTGGATTACCAAACACAACTCCAATCTTCTCTCTCAATTGATTAATAAAAATACAAGAACAGCCCGTTCTATTTATAGTACCAGTAAGTTTTCTAAGAGCTTGAGACATTAATCTAGCTTGAAGCCCCATCTTGCTATCACCCATATCTCCTTCAAGTTCTCCTCTAGGAACTAAAGCCGCAACAGAATCTATTACCAATATATCAATAGCCCCTGATCTTATTAAATTATCAGCAATCTCTAAAGCTTGTTCACCATTATCAGGTTGAGAAATAAAAAGATTTGCAGTATCAATACCCAACTTTTCAGCATATGTCTTATCAAAAGCATGTTCAGCATCTATAAATGCAGCTATTCCACCTTGTTTTTGAGCTTCAGCAATACAATGCAAACTTAATGTAGTCTTACCAGAAGATTCAGGTCCATACATTTCTATTATTCTACCTCGTGGAATTCCTCCTATTCCCAATGCTAGGTCCAAACTTATTGATCCTGTTGAGATTGAAGGAATATCTGCAACTTTATTATCGCTAAGCTTCATAACGGTGCCCTTGCCATAGGTCTTATCTAATTTTTCTATTGCAAGATTTAATACTTCTAATTTTTCTTTATTATTTGCCATATTTTATTCTTTATGAGAATACATTAAAATCTATCTGCCTAATTTAATAAAATCAATGTTAGAATCGAAAAAGAAACAATCTCTATCTAACTTAAGTTACAATTCATAATTATGAAATCAAGAAATTAGATCCTTCATTTCACAACTCTTTAGTATCAAAAAAAGTTGCCTCTCTGCTCCCAACATAACTAGCTGGATAATATAACACAACTTACATTAAAGCTAACTTATATTATTTAAATTTAAAAGCTTATATAATAATTATACCAATACTAAATAAAAATGTAGTTAAAAATTATGATAATCAATGATTTAAAATCAAATTGAGGACGACGTTAAACATCTAAAGATAAATATCATGAATAATATAATTGGAGAATTAATTGAAAATGAAATAGATATATGTGTAAGCATTCTAATTCCTACAAGATATAAGAGCTTTAAGGAAAAAGAGAAAGTTAATTTAATGATTAAAAATTGCTTTCATAAGCTAGAAAAAAACTTAAAAGATAATTATGAAAAGGATATTTATAGGCCTCTCATTTCTAAAGCAAACGACTTAATAAATCAACTAGATATTAATCATCCTCCTGAAGGTATCGGTATTTTTATTTCTAAAGATTATGAAAAGTTTTATAGCTTCAATTTTCCTATTAAAGAAAAAGTTATTATTAGTGGTACTTTTGAAATTCAAGATATTATTTATGACTTAAATAGATTATTTGAATATTATGTATTGGTTTTAAATAAAGAAAAAACAAAATTATTTAAAGGAACAGGTAATGATATATCAGAAATATATGATGATTATTTCCCAAAATCATATGAAGACAAAAAGAAGGAGGTTGCTAATCATTCCAATTTACATAAACCAACACCACAAATAGAACAAAAATATCTAGAAATGTTCTTGAAAGATGTTTATCATTCTGCAGAAAAATATTTTAAAAATAAACCTTTAATACTTATCGGAGAAGAAAAATATTTAAAGCAAACTAAAAAATATTTTAAAAAATATACAAACAACATAGGTAACATTGAACATAATATCCGTAATGAAGAAAAGATTTATGAAATTATTAAAATGATAAAACCAATATTAAATGAATATCAAAAACATAAAGAAAATGATGTAATTAATTTAATTGAAAATAGCTTCTTAAATAAAAAAGTAGCAGCTGGTATTCATTCAGTTTTAGAAAATATTAATACTGGCAAATTAAATATGCACTTGATAGTAGAAAAAGATTTTGAAGTATCAGGATATTTAGATTCAAAAAATCAATTACATTTAGAAAAAAAAGAAGATGATTATAATGAGATTCCAAATGTTGTTGAGCATCTAATAGAAAAAATATTTAGAAGAAAAGATGCAAAGATAAATATTGTTAATAATAAGACTTTAAAAAAATATGAAAGTATAGTCTTGATTTATGATGAAATATAATAATAAACATCAATAAGTTATATTATATACTAGACGTATGTCCGTTAGATTAGTATGATATAAAAATAAGGGGAAAATTAACTATCTTCTCCATGCTTACTTGATTGACTTTTTAAAGTAAAGAGAGTAAGTGCAGATAAAGGAGAACTAAACGTATATCAAAGCTTCAAGGCTTATAAT
>JAAGZN010000418.1 GCA_024206165.1 Bacteroidota bacterium | reverse complement strand
GAATTGACTTATTATTCGATAGGTATGTTTTTGGTATATTTTGTGTTTTTATAAGCTGACTACTTCTTTTGTGATATATACATGAATTTAAATTGTAACTTTTAACTATAGTTTTGTTTGCTTACAAACACTAAATATAATTGGAGGATATAAAGTCTTATTTTCTAAATTGCCAAAAGAAAAGCTTTCAATAATAAACAATAAAGAATTTTATTATTATATAAGCTATTTTATGACCATGGCTTTATTACCAAGATTTTTAGTATCTAATGCTGTTATGCAAAGAATTTTTATGGGAAAAAATGAAAGACAGATAAAAACAAAATTTCTTTTTGCAGCACTTTTTGAGCCTTTCTTTATATCTTCTTTATTAATAATTGGACTATCAATAATCATTTTATTTCCAAATCTTAAAACTCAAGATATACTATTCTATACATTAAATAATGTGTTGGACAACTCTATTATTAAAGGTTTTATAATATCTGGCATACTTGCTATACTCATGTCTACTGCAGATTCTTGTGTTCATTCATATGGTTTGATGTTTTATAATGATGTATTGCCAAAGAAAATCAAAACAAGTTATGATACAATATTTTTAGTAAAATTATCAACAGTTATAATCGGATTTTTATCTGTTTTTGTAGCTACAAAAATTACTATAGGATATAATTTCTTAAATTTACTTCTTATAAGATATAAATTTAGTATATCAGTTTTAGCATTTCCAATTTTTATCGGTATAATGGGATTAAAAACAGATAAAAGAAGTTTTTATTTTGGTGCAATATCGGCAGTTATTTATTTAATAATTTCTGAATATTACTTTCCCAAATTTTTGAATTCATTTTCAATTTTAATTGCTACAATTTTAAATGGTATAATTTTTATCTTATCACATATTATTATTAACAAGAATATAATATTTATTAACAGAAAAAATATATGAATTAAATATTCATTAATTTTGATTTTCGGGTTTCATATGTGGAAAAAAGATAACTTCTTGGATAGAAGATGCATTAGTCATTAACATTACTAATCGATCAATTCCTATACCAATACCAGCTGTTGGAGGCATACCGTATTCTAAGGCCCTTAAATAATCTTCATCTAAAGCCATAGTTTCATCATCTCCTCTTTTTCCTAATTCTAACTGATTTTCAAATCTTTTTCTTTGTTCTATAGGATCATTAAGCTCAGAATATGCATTACAAATTTCTTTACCATTGCAAATTACTTCAAATCTTTCTACTAAACCTGGCTTAGATCTATGATTTTTAGCTAATGGTGACATTTCTATAGGATAATCCATAATAATAGTTGGCTGGATCAATTTGGGCTCACATTTTTCTCCAAATATTTCATCTATGATTTTACCTTTTCCCATTGAATCATCAACTTTTATTTTTAGATCTTTTGCAACTTTTTTAAGCTCGGTTTCATTCATTTCACTTATATCGATATCAGTAAATTTTTGAATTACTTCAAACATTGTATATCTTTTCCATGGTTTCTTAAATTCTATTTTATTATCACCAATTTGAATTTTTGAAGTTCCGTTGGTTTGTATTGCAATTTCTTCAATGACTGATTCCACTTGATCCATTAACCAAAAATAATCTTTATATGCAAAATAAGCTTCTACTGAAGTAAATTCTGGATTATGAAATCTAGACATTCCTTCATTTCTGAATAATTTGGCAAATTCATAAACACCTTTAAAACCTCCAACTATCAATCTTTTTAAATATAATTCATTTGAAATCCTTAAATAAAAATCCATATCTAAAGTATTATGAAAAGTTGTAAATGGTCTAGCCAAAGCTCCTCCATATATCGGTTGCAAAGTAGGTGTTTCCACTTCAAGGCATCCAAGGTCATCAAAATAATCTCTTAATACTTTAATGACTTTAGTTCTTTTTTTAAAAATTTGTTTAACATATGGATTAACTAATAAGTCAATATATCTTTGTCTATATCTATGTTCAGGATCAGTAAAAGCATCATAAACTTTTTTTTCATCGCCTTCTTTTGCTTCTTTAACAATTGGTAGTGGCTTTAAGGATTTAGATAAGAGTTTTAATTCTTGTACATGGATAGAAGTTTCACCTACTTTTGTAACAAATATATATCCTTTTATACCTATAATATCCCCAATATCCATCAATTTTTTAAAAACAGTATTATAAAGTGTTTTATCTTCATTGGGACAAATACTATCTCTATGTATGTATAATTGAATTCTATCAGAATCATCCATTATTTCAGCAAAGGAAGCTGAGCCCATGATTCTTCGTGACATTAATCTTCCAGCAAGTTTAATATCTTTAAAATTACCGGCTTCTTTTTTATCAAATTTTTGTAATATTTCTTTAATCGTAATATTTGACTCAAAAGATTCTGACGGATAAGGATTAGTTCCTAATTCTTCTATTTGTTCTTTTTTCTTTCTTCTAAGTAGCTCTTGTTCGCTTAAGTTATTAATCATGCCTAAATTTTTAATTTAATTGAAATCAAAATTAAAAAAAATTAATGATAAATTCTTATTTCATTTAAAAATGTTCCAATTGAGAATTTTAAAATTGGAAGAAAACTTTTAAATACAATTTTGCCATAATTTATTGATGATAAATTTTTTTATTTATTACAAAATATTAGTTTTCCAATCTAAATATTAAATAAACCAATAAAATAAAAATATGATGAAATCATTGAAATATTTAAAACTTAATTTTTTATCTAATCTAATATTAATACTTACATTAAGTTATTGCAAAAATAATCATATGAAAAACATGCAAAACAAAGGTCACAGCCCATGTTTTCAATTAGATAAATCAATAAATATCAATGCTGAAATAAAATGTATAAATTTTAAACAAAGTGCTAGAACAATGATTATAGGAGATAGAAATGGTAATATTATTTTTTGGAATTTAGATAATAATATTAAAACTAAAACTATACAAAATGCACACAAATGTTCAATTTATGGATTAAAATATATTCAAGATTCTGATAAATTAGTTTCAGCAAGTCGTGATGGAACAATTAAGATATGGGATTTAATACACTTAAATAATAAAAAAAAAATAATTAGATATAATAGTGATAAAAGAGAAGAAAAAGTAAAAACTATTGAATATGAAAATTCGCAAGGGGTTTTGGCTTTAGAAGTAAATCCTTTTGAAAATTTGATTGTTTATGGGGGAACAGGTAAATCATTACATTTTTATAAGAATAATAAAGTGATCAAAAAGACTTTAGAAGAAAAAGCAAGCTCTTTATCTTTTAATTCTAATTATGAAAAGTTAGCAGTAGGTACTAGAAAAAATTTAATTTATGTATATGACTGTAAAAAATTTAAAAAACAAAGCATTAAGAAAATTAAACTTTATAAAAAACACGAAGATATCATTAGAGATATCAGTTTTTTCAAATCAAATCAAAACCTTTTAGCTTCAGCTGGAAAAGATCATAATATTTTTTTATGGGACATTAGACAAAATAATCATATAAATAATATTAAAGAAAATCAAGAAAATGATATATGTAATATTAAATTTTATTCAGAAAATGTTTTAATTTCTGGTAATAAAAATGGAATAATTAACTTTTGGGATATTAGAAACCCTTCAAATCCTTTAGATTTTTTTAAACTTGATAGCTTAGTATTTTTAAATTTTATAGAAAACAATACTCGAAAAAAAAAGATTTTAGCTAATGCAAATAAAAATGGAACAATTCAAATTTGGGTTGAAGAAGAAAGTAATAAAAATAAATCTTTAAAATTAGTAGATCAAACACCTATTTGTGAAGAAGGAATTAGTTATACTATAGAAATTGATGATATAGATTATACTACAGAGTTACAGAATTATACAGAAACTCAACCAAATAAATTTTATAGAAATAAAAATATCATTGATATTCGCAAAAAGTATAATCATAGAAAAATAGAAAAACAAGGATTTGAAATGATACCTGAAGAAGAAGGTATTGGATTTATTAAAAATAATGAGATAAGAGAAAATAACGTATTTAATAAAAATATTAAACAACCCAAAAAGCTCCAACTCAATAAAAAAAAGAAGAAAAGATGTGTTAAATATAAAAATAATTTATGTAGGTTTTGTAAATATATTAATAGAAAATATGGAAAAACCTCCACAATAATTGGAACTATTTGTCTAATATTGGGATTAATTATAATTTCAATTTGTGTTTTAGATTTATTTTTAAAAATTAATATTCCATATGTTAATAAAACTCCAAAGCTTATAATATATATATGTTTGTGTATTGGAGGAATATTAGTTATTTCTACCTGTTGTGCCGCTATTACAAAACTATGTAACAAATTTTGTTGTTCTTGTTGCTGTAGATGTAGAATTTGATCTATTAACTAAAAAATTCATAAACTTTGATTATTTAAAAATTATTTCATATTTTCTTTAATATACCAAATTTTAAAATATATACAATTCATCAATGAAGAAGCAAATCGAAAATTTAATAATTAGTCATGGCTGGAAAGATGTAATGATATATGATTTGAATAAAATAGAAGAGTTATATAAAAAATGGCATAAATTAATGCCTAAAATTCGACCTTTTTATGCAATAAAATGTAATTCAAATATAGAAATAATAAAAAAACTAAATAATTTGGGAGCGGGATTTGATTGTGCTTCTAAGGACGAAATTTCTAAAGTTTTAAATATAAATAAAAATCCAGATAATATAGCCTTTTCTAATCCATGCAAATATGAGGAAGATATAAAATTTGCTTTAAAGAATGATATAAAAAAAACTGTATTTGATTCGGTGGAAGAATTAAAAAAAATAAGCAAAATAAATAGAAGTAAATTTGAGTTAATATTAAGAATTTATGCAAATGATAAAAAAGCAAAATTTAAACTAAGTAAAAAGTATGGAGCATATGATTATGAATGGAAAGAATTATTTGAAACTGCAAAAGATTTAAATTTAAATATAAAAGGTATAAGCTTTCATATTGGTTCTGGAGCTGAGGATAAAAAGATATATAAAAAGGCCTTAAAAGATTCTAAAAACTGTTTAGAATTGGCTAAAAATTATGGATATAATATAGATTTAATTGATATTGGAGGAGGATTTAGTGAAAATAAAATCGAAGAATTTTCTAAATCAATTAATGATAGTATTGAAGAATATTTTAAAAATATTGATATAAATTTTATTGCTGAACCAGGAAGATATTTTTCTGAAACATGTGTTAAATTATATACAAGGATATTTGGTAAAAAAGAAAGAAAAGAAAAATTTTACTATTGGGTATCAGATGGTGTTTATGGATGTTTTAATTGTCAATTACATGGAGAATATCCGCCAAGCCCTGTATTTTTAACAAAAATGAAAAGCTCTAAAAAATATAATTCTACTATCTTTGGCCCTACTTGTGATAACGAAGATCAAATATTAGAAAATTTTAATATGCCCGAATTAAATATTGGTGATTATATAATATGGAATAATATGGGAGCTTATACAATAGTTGCTTGCACTGATTTTAATGGTATCGATCAGACTAAGCCTATGGCTATATATATTGAAGATAATAATTTAAAATATAGGAAAAATATAGTTTAGTACTTATTTCTTTTCGATGACTTGAGGCTGTAAATTAAAGTCTGTCTAGGCATTAGAAATATTAATTTCCAAAGGCATCCTATCCCCAAATTTGATAGCCAATTGTTGAGAAGTCAAGCTCCAATTTGCTACTGGAGAAATCCATTTTTTTGATATGTTTTT
>JAAGZN010000417.1 GCA_024206165.1 Bacteroidota bacterium | reverse complement strand
TTGCATTTGTATCTTTGTTTTTTCAATACTAGGCCATCCTTTGTATATGTAGATGATTTACATTTTGGACATTCTTTCATTTATATAATTTTTGGTTTAATATATAAATTTAATCAAACTATACGAAATTAACAATGCCATAAGTATTGCTGAAAATATCGGAAATATAAACCCAAAAATAAATTTCTTGACCTTGCTAGTTTCTTCCAAAAATATTTTAGAATCTGGTTTGCTAATACATAATAAAACAGGTTCTCCAGTTGATCCAATACCTCGACCTTCATTCCAGATGGCTAACTTTTTTTTATGATTTATACAAGAAAGATGATAATAAATATTATCATTTAAATTGAAGATATTTGAATTATTATTAAGAATATTATTTTTAGAAAAGAATATTTCTTCTTTTTCATCATTTCTATTTATTGTATAAATTGATCCTTTAAAATCTGGATTTGACCATTTGCATTCATAAACCTTATAATAAAATTTTAATTTGTCATAAGTGTTATTATAAAAGAAAGAACAACCTTGGGAAATTGTTCTCTCACAATTCATAAATTTTTTCAATAAATAAGTTTTTATTTTATTTCTAATAACTAAAGGAAAATTATTGAAACTATTATTAACTACCATATTTCCGAGAAAAGCATTTTCTAATTTCAAAAATGAATAAATTTTTATTAATGCAATCTTAAAAATGATTGAATATTTATAAAGATTAAATCTTTCCCTAAAGTATGGAGGTCTTGCTATCATATCATTATTTTCGATTAAATCAAACCTGTTATATATTAATTCTTTACAATCAAGAGGTTTATGATTGATAACAAACTCTAATTCATATTCACTTAAACCAGAAAATTCTATTATCAAATTAAATAGTTCATCAATAAAGTTAGTTGGAGTATTTTGTTTTAAAATATTTTTAATTTTTCGAACTTTTTTTTCTCCAATTTTATCAAAATAATTCATTGCTGTTCCAAAGTATTTTAAAATAATTTTTGGTTTTACGTTTTTAGGCATGTCTTTAAATGTAATTTTACATAATCTATCATTATTAATTTTTTGATATTCTATATTTTTAATTTTCATATTTTTTAAGTTGCAAACTTTATTACAATTAGATAAAGTAAAAATATATAGAGGAATTATTGCAAAATGTTTTTTCATAATTTATATTTTTTCTTATTCTATTAAAAAAGTTTGGATGATCAATTTATATTTTAATAATGATTACAAAAATTTTCAGATAATATTATTCCGACATAGTTTAATTTACTTAATATCTTAAGATATTTTTTTGAAAAATAAGTCTATCAAATTGTATTTATAAGTTAATAAATATCTAAAAACTAAAATTATTAATCAATTCTTTTTCTAGATATATTTCTTTTTTATTTTTAACTGAAGCTGATTTAAAAAATTTTATTTTATATTAAATCAAAACTAGCTAAATATTAATCTTCATGTCTAACTATAATAAACATATTGAAATAATCACAAAAGATTTAGAAATAATTAATTTTGAAGAAGCTTGGGATTTACAAGAAAAATATTTTGATGAAATTGTTAATATTAAAAAACAAAATAGATTAAAAGAAAAAGATAATCATCAACAAACATCCAATTACTTATTGATTTGCGAACATAACCATGTCTATACATTAGGGAGATCATTTAAAAGAGATGTTAAAGTTAGCATAGATCCAATGGCTTTGCACAAAAAAAAAATACCATATTTTCATATTAATAGGGGCGGGGATATTACATATCATGGTCCCGGACAGATTGTTATTTATCCAATAATTAATTTAGAATATTTTTTTAAAGATGTTAATAAATATTTGAGAACTTTAGAACAAGCCGTTATAGATACACTTCAAGAATTTAATATAAAATCACAAAGAATAGAAAATCTAACAGGAGTATGGACAAAAGATCCTATTGATGATATATTAAAAAAAATTTGTTCAATAGGAATAAGAACAAGTTATTGGACAACAATGCATGGACTAGCTCTCAATATTAATACAGATCTAAAATACTTTGACTATATAGATCCTTGTGGTTTGAAAGATAAAAAGGCAATAACTATGGAGAAGATATTAAAAAAAGAAATAGATTTTGAAAGAGTTAAAAATTCTTTAATTAATAATCTTAAAAATCTTTTAATAACTTCAATAAATAAATCTTAAAAAATCAAAATTTAACAACCTTATACATTATCCCTGAATATGATTTAACTGCAAAAAGTCTAAAGACCTTTTTATATTTCATTTATTTATTCAAAACTAGAACAATTTTTATGAGATTTGATCATTCATAAAAATCTAAAATAAAATTATGTTTTATAAAAGTTATATCTCAATACTTGTTCTTGTTATTATTTTAATTAAATGTTCATCAGCAAATAAGTTTTTGATGGATAACAAAAATTCAAAAAAAGAATTAAATAATAAAAAGTTAATAGAAGTAGGTAAAAATCCCATAAAATTATTCCATGAAAAAGGGCATATAATTAAATTTTCAGATAAATATAGCCCCTCTTTAATTAATTATTATGATAAAATCAGTAACTTAATAAAAATTGGAAATAGATTGGCAGCTCAACAATGTAGGAATACCCAATATGCTAAAGAGCAAAATTTAGCTTATATAGTGTTTGTAAGCAAACAAAACTATAGTTAAAAGTTACAATTTAAATTCATGTATATATCACAAAAGAAGTAGTCAGCTTATAAAAACACAAAATATACCAAAAACATACCTATCGAATAATAAGTCAATTC
>JAAGZN010000416.1 GCA_024206165.1 Bacteroidota bacterium | reverse complement strand
TTCTTCTATTGTTTTTCCTTCATCATGCCATAATAAAACTTTTATTCTGTCTTTTATTCGACCATCTCTCTATTTTCTATGTTGAGATAATAATTCTTTTCTTGATGAGGATGATAATATATTTATTTTGTTATATAAATAATTGGCATTGTTAACTTAGTATAGTTATTTATAAATTCTGTATTTTAAAACTTCAAAATAATTTTTAAAATGAAGAATTATTTTGCGAAAAACCTTAAGACCTATTTTAAATTAACAATGCCAAATAATTTTGTACTAATATCGAAAATTATTTATTATTTACAAATTATTTATTAATCTTCAAATGGAAGAAGTATAGATAACAATATAGATGAATAATTTTTTATTTTGAAGTCCTTATTTATTTAGTTTTAATATCAAATATTTTGAAAAATATGCATTAAGTATACTCGACGTATATCAAGATGTATCGAAAACTGGGTATTTTCATACAGAAAAGACCGATTATCAGATATTCTTCAAATGGAAGTAGTATATATATCGTAAATCTATAATTCCATTATTTCCTTTTCTTTATTAGCCAGAAGATCATCAATTTTTTTAATAAAAGAGTCAGTTTTTTTCTGAAGGTCATCTTCAGCATCTCTAATCAAATCTTCTGAAGCACCATCTTTTTGTAATCTTTTCAATGATTCTTTGATATCTTTTCTAACTCCTCTCATAGAAATCCTGCCTTTTTCAGCTTCGTGTTTTACTTGTTTAACAATTTGTGTTCTTTTTTCTTCTGTAAGTGGAGGAATATTAATATGAATAACTTCACCATCATTTTGAGGAACTACATCTAAATAACTTTTAACAATACCTTCTTCAATATGTTTAAGAGCATTTTTATCCCAAGGTTTTATTACCAAAGTTCTAGCATCCATATTATTTATTGAAGCAACTTGTGTTATTGGAACTAAAGATCCATAATAATCGACTTTTACTCCATCAAGCATATTGGGATTTGCTTTGCCTGCTTTAATTTTAGAAAAATCTACCAATGTATGTTCATAGACTTTATCCATCATTGAAACAGCTTTTTCTAATGTTCTAGTTATTTCTTCCATATTAATATTTAATTTTTGCTTTTATAATATACTTAATTAATTGAAGTTGATATCGATAACAGATTTCTAATATACTACCAATTATATTATTAATCAATTAAGAAGAGAAAATTAGATTATTTTTTATAATTTTATTAAAAGATAAACTAGACGTAAGTTAAATTGTGTCTAAATATATTTGATAATCAAAGAGTTAAGATCAATTATCAATTCATTTTCAATGACGATGAGTATATGATTAAATTTGTACTTGAACCTTAAATTATATCTAATTATAACAATTTTTCTATGTTAAAATTTTTAAAAATAGATAACTTTATTTTAATCGATAAATTGGAACTAAATCCATGTAAAAATTTAAATATCATTACTGGGGAAACGGGCGCTGGAAAATCTATAATTCTAGAAGCTTTTAAACTCCTAATGGGAGCGAGGTACAATAATAAAGCTCTTTTTAATGAACATAAAAAGATTATAATAGAGGGAGTTTTTGATATTCATTTATATAACCTTAATCCTTTTTTTAAAGATAATGATTTAGATTATTATGATGAGTTAATAATTAGAAGAGAAATAAATACTAATAATAAATCTAGAATTTTTATAAATGATACACCTATAAAAATCTCCCAACTCAAAATATTAACTAATCAGCTAATAGATATACATAGTCAATATGATAATTTTTTATTAAATAATCCTAACTTTCAACTTAATGTTTTGGATATTTTTGCTGATAATATAAATTTAAGAGAAGAATATACTATCATTTATAATGAATTTATTAAGGTACAAAAAGATTATGAAGAATTATTAATTAAAAAACAAAATTTAAATCAAGACTTAGATTATAAGAAATTTTTGATTGAAGAGCTTATTGATGCAGATTTAGAAAATTCTATATATAACAATTTAGAAGAAAATGTAAATATTTTTAATAATTCTGAATTCTTAAAATCAAATTTGGAAGAAATTAGTTCTAACATAGAAAATGAAAATCATTCATTATTGGATTCATTAAAACAATGTTTTAAAAAATTAGATAATATTTCAAATCTTTCTGATAATTATAAAAATCTAAGAAATAGACTCGAAAGCGTCATAATAGAATTATCAGATGTTTCTAATGAAATTATCATAGAAAAAAATAAAATAGAAATTAACCCTAAGCAACTAGAAGAATTAAAAAATAAGTTGGATATCTATTATTCATTACAAAAAAAGCATAAAGTCAATGATATAGAGTCTTTGAAAAAAATAAGAAATAAATTACAAAAAGAAATTATTTATAAAGCTGATTTAGAAGAAGATATAAAAAAAGCAAAAGTATTATTGAATGAAAAAGAAGAAATATTATTAATAAAAGCTAAAAAACTTTCAAAAAGCAGAACCAATTCTATAAAATCATTTAAAGATAACATTGAAACCTTATTAAAAGAATTGGAAATGAAAGAAGCAAAAATAAATTTACATTTAGATAATATAAAACCAAATCATACAGGAATCGATAAAATAAAAATATTATTTAGTGCTAATAAAGGAAAATTACTGATTCCTTTAGAAGAAAGTGCCTCTGGAGGAGAAATTTCTAGATTGATATTATGTTTTAAATATATAATATCAGGAAAAATAAAAATGCCAACAATAATTTTTGATGAAATAGATACAGGAATATCGGGAGAAATTGCTATGAAAGTAGCTTCTATGATTAAAAAAATGTCTGAAAAGCATCAAGTTTTTTCAATTACCCATCTTCCACAAGTTGCTGTATCGGGAAATAAACATTTTTTTGTTTATAAAGACAGTAATCAAAATATTGCAAAAAGTCATATCAAAGAGCTCAATTTTGAAGAAAGAAAATTAGAAATAGCTAAAATGATAGGAGGGAATAATCCATCAAATAAAGCTCTAGAAACTGCTTTGGAAATGTTAACATACTCATCACCTTTAAAAATGAATTAATAGATTTAATTTTCTTTCATTGATTTAAACCAAGATCTATAACCAATATAACTTAAAATTATATAAACAAAATATTTCATTGAGAACAAATACAATCCTTTTTTATAATAAATAAATATGCTAATAAAATTTAAAATACTCCATAAAATCCAATTTTCAATTTTTTTTCTAGAAGCTAACCAAATGGCAATTAAAGAAAACATAGTTCTAAAGCTACTTATCAAAGGTAAAAAAGAATGGGCTTTTTTTAATGGCCAATATATTGATAATGAAGTGATTAGTCCAAAAACTAAAAGAAATAATATTAGTCTGTTACTTGAAAATGTAACTTTTAAATCATCTTTATTAATACCACCATATTTCCAATTATACCAACCATAAAAATTTAAAATCAAAATTATCGTTGTCAATATCCATCTATCATACATATGAGCTTTATGATGAATTAACAGGTTTATTAATAATATTAAAATATCTAAAGGCCAACGAATGTACTTTTGTTTAATTGTTAAAAAACTTGTTGCTAATGAGATTATTACTGAAAAAAGCTCAAAATAATTTAAAGTTTTTAATATCTCCATTAAATAGAAAAATAGTTAGTAAAATTAAAGTCTATATAATTAATAATATATATAAAATTTATTAATTTAAATATCAATTTTGATAGATCTAAATTAAATTCTTAAATATTTGTTATTTTAAAATATGAAATCTTTTTCTAAAAATAAATTTATTAATTTTGTTTTAATAATAATATTAAATTATTGTTCTAATATAAAAAATAATGAGAACTCAGATAATTTAAAAGGAGAAGAAAATCTACATAAAAAAATAACAATGCCTATTGATAATGAAATAGAAAATTTAAAAAGAAACTTAATATTTAGAGATGAAAAAAAATTAGATAAAGCATATAAATTCCATTTTCCTAAAGGTTTAAAATTTGAAGAGAAATTTATAAAAACCCAAGATGGCAATTTAATAAATATTTTGTTCAAAGATAATAGGCCAAAAAGTAATAAAGTAATATTATTTTTTAATGGTAATACTATGAACTTACAAGATTCAATATATGCTCATAATTCTCTTTTTGGAGGTATCGAAATGAGTTATTTATAAATAGTGTTTGTAAGCAAACAAAACTATAGTTAAAAGTTACAATTTAAATTCATGTATATATCACAAAAGAAGTAGTCAGCTTATAAAAACACAAAATATACCAAAAACATACCTATCGAATAATAAGTCAATTC
>JAAGZN010000415.1 GCA_024206165.1 Bacteroidota bacterium | reverse complement strand
TTCTAGGCTGTTCCCATGGACAGAACTGTTGTAATACGTATGTTTACGACGAGGGTTTTTTATAGTTCCTCTTAAAACTTAGAGAAAACTTAGCCGTGCAATAAGTGTTCACCTTAATTTCTTATAAAGTACTCCTTTTGCATGGAATAAAACGATTCCATTTGCTCTAAAACGCAGTAAACATACGTATTACAAAAGTTATTTCCATCGGAACAGCCTTAAATTTGTTACACCGAGGGCTTCTTAAGGTTCCTCATGAAACTTAGTGAAAACTTAGCTCAGCAATAAGAGTTCACCTTAATTTCCGATAAAGTACGCCTTTGGCATTGAATAAAACGATTCCATTTGCTCTAAAACGTTGTAAACATACGTATTACAACAGTTCTGTCCACGGGAACAGCCTAGAACATCTTTTACCGAGGGTTTCTTATAGTTCCCGATGATACTTAGTGAAAACTTAGCCCCGCAATAAGAGTTCACCTTAATTTCTTATAAAGAACGCCTTTGGTATGGAATAAAACGATTCCGTTTGCTCCAATACGTTGTAAACATACGTATAACAACAGTTCTGTCCATGGGAACAGCCTAAAACTTATTACACCGAGGGTTTCTTATAGTTCCCCATGGAACTTAGTGAAAACTTAGCCCCGCAATAAGAGTTCACCTTAATTTCTCATAAAGTACGCCTTTCGCATGGAA
>JAAGZN010000414.1 GCA_024206165.1 Bacteroidota bacterium | reverse complement strand
TTAATTTGATGAAGTATGATTTTTTTATGATTTTTATAATTTTATTTTTATAAATTAAATATTAAATAAAAGTGATAATTTATTTGGTAAAGTCATAGAATTCAAGATGTATCTAAAACCGGTTATTTTCATACAGAAAAGACCAATTATCAGATATTCTTCAAATGGAAGTAGTATATTATAGATTTGTTTTTTAGATTATAGTTAGTAAAGGAATTTCTTTATTAAAAACTCAAGATTAATTCATAATATTTAAAAACAAAACAAATTTATTAACAGCCTTAGATCTACTACTCAATTTATTTTTATTTTCAATATCTATCTCAGCAAAAGTTTTCTGAATATCATCAATTAAAAACTGATCTGGTATAAAAACTGAATCATAACCAAATCCTTTAGTGCCTCTTGGTTTTTCTATAATATGACCTTTTGTAATTCCTTGAAATAGTTTTTGATTATTATTATCAATAAAAGCAATTACTGTTTTAAATTGTGCTGATCTATCTTGTTTACCTTTTAAATTTTTTAATAATAAATTAATATTATCTTTATCATTTTTTTTAATTCCGGCATACCTTGCAGAATATACCCCCGGCTTTCCTCCCAAAGCAGTTACTTCGAGACCACTATCATCTGCAAAGGTTGGGATATTATATTTATTAAAAATATATTCAGCTTTTAAAAAAGCATTGCCTTCTAATGTTTCTTCTGTTTCTTCTATTTCTTTTTTTTCATTGAGATCGTCTAAAGTTAGTATTGTATACTCCGACGAAATTAATTTTTTTATTTCATTAACTTTATTTTTATTATGGGTCGCAAAACAGATTCTCATATTAATTTATTATTTAAAGTTGACATTAATTGATAAAATTTATTCTTTAATTTATATTTATACTCGACGTATATCAAGATGTATCTAAAACCGGTTATTTTCATACAGAAAAAACCGATTATCAGATATTCTTCAAATGGAAGTAGTATATACTAAAATAAACAAAAACAAATTAAAAAACATAATTCTATTTTAAAGGATTAATTTAGAAACATGTATCTTTAAAATAAATGATAAGCAATTTATATAAATATTTAAAAGAATGTCCAGGAATTTCTATTGATTCTAGAAAAATAGAATTTAATAATCTATTTATTGGAATTAAAGGATTAAATTATGATGGTAATATTTTTGCTAAAGAAGCTTTATCAAAGGGAGCAAAATATGCTATAATAGATAATTACAAATATTTTGAAGAACAGTTCTTAAATCAAAATGACGATATTAAATTATTTAATGATAACTTTAACGCTCTCAATGAAGATGAATTCATTTTTAGTAAAAATATCATTTTAGTAAAAAATAGTTTAAAAACATTACAAAATCTAGCAAAATATCATAGAAACAAATCAAGTGCTCAAATAATAGCGATCACGGGATCATGTGGAAAAACTTTGACCAAGGAGTTAATCAAAAATTTATTATCCATAAAATATAAGACCTATGCAAATCCTGGAAATTATAATTCACATATAGGATTACCTTTAGCTTTATTGGCTATGTCCGAAGATGCTGAGATTGGAATCTTTGAAATGGGAGCTCGAGGATTTGGAGAAATTAAAGAATTATGTAAAATAGCAAATCCTGATTATGGTTTAATTACTTGTATTAAAGAAGTCCATTTAGATGGTTTTAATGATTTAGATGGTGTATTAAAAGGAAAAACAGAATTATATGATTTTTTAAATAAAAAGAAGGGAATCATTTTTGTTAATATTAATGAAAAGCTATTATATCAAAGTTCATTAAAATACAAAACTGCAATTTATACTTATAGTACTGACTTTTATGAAGCTAAAAAAGATGTTTATTATCCATCAAAGATTTTGATTGAAGATCCTATAAAATCAAGTAACTCAATTAATAATAAAAAGTTAAATACCGCTGCGTTAACAATAAATACAGAAATTGATATTAAGAATTCAATTTATCCATATATAACATACAAAGATCAATATTGCAATTCTATAAAAACTAAAATATTAGGAAATTTTAATATTAATAATATTTCTTCAGCTTTATGTGTTGCAAAATTTTTTAAAATAGATAATGATAAGGCAAATCAATGTTTCATAAATTTTAAAAATTATGATAATAGATTAGAAAGAATAGAAAAAGATTCTAATTTAATATTTTTAGATGCTTATAATTCAAATTCAGATTCTTTAAAAGGTGCTATTGAAGTCATTGATGATCTAGATTCTAATTTTACAAAGAACAAACATAAAATTTTAATATTAGGAGAACTCAAAGAATTAGGGAATCGCAGTGATTCTATACACAAAGGGGTTATTAAAATATTACAAAATTATAACCATTATTTAGTTTTATTATGCGGAGAAAATTTTTATAAATTCAAATCTCAAAATATAGATTATTTAAAGAATAATAAATTTGAATTCTTCGAAACAAAAATAGAAATAATAGAATATCTAAAACTTCATAAAATAGAAAACAGCATTGTATTATTAAAAGCTTCTAGAAAATATGGATTTGAAGATTTATTGGATTATTTATAAGAAAATACTTTAAAGCAAATCGTTAGAAAAACGGAATATCAATTGAAAATTTAGTTATATATGCAGTGAAATAGATATTTCGCTTTGCTCAATATTAAAAATTAAAATAATCATCTTTTTCTAATTGTTTAGATTTTTTTAATGACTTATATTTTCCAGTAATTATATTAGCTAAATCTTCAGTTTGTTTACCGATTGTTTCCATTAAAGTATCCTTGAAATCAAATTTTATTTTTGGATTTTTTAAAGTTCCATCAATTGTTATAAAAGCCTTTAAGTTTGAATTAAATGAATTAACAGCTTTTTTCTTTCCTAGTTTATTAGAATTCAATTTAAAGTTACCTTTTAATGGCAATATAAATTTATAATGTATTTTATTATCAAAAGAATGCCATCCAGATACTATTACATCTATAACATTTGATTCCAATCTTATTTTCGGTAAATGTATAATAGAAGATTTTATATATAACTTGTTTTTAATAGTTTTATTAAAATATATTTTAGATAAATTTCTGCCTGTAATATAACTTTTTAAACTTAAAATTGGCTTAAAATCGAATAAAATACCATCTTTTATATAAAATTCAATTTGGGAATTTAAGCTATCCCAAAGAGGTAATCCATATTGATTAAATTTCAAAGTTAAATCAAAATTTGAAAATAGTTCTCCTTTAAAATTCTTATATGATATAAAACTTTGATTAAAATTATTAAAAGCATAACATAATTTATCTAAATAAATTCTTTTTAAATTACAATGAATTCTAAGTTTTGGATAAACTTTTTTCATATCAAAATTCCCTTTTATTTCTAACTTTCCTTTTGCTATTTTTGCTATTAAAGAATCTATAAATAATACTTGATCATAAATTCTGCTCTTTAAAAAGATATCTTCAAAAATTATATTTTTTTTAGATAATTTATTTACTTTAAATTCTAATCTTGCTTTAATTTTAGAAGATATTTTTAATGGGAGTTTTTTTGTACTTTTCGAATAATTAGAAATCAAATAGTTTAAATCTAAATTATCAGAAAATAATTTTAAATCTAAATTCGAACTTTGATTATTTATATTAAAAATTCCCAATATATTGGTTAATGAAAAGTTCATATTAACTTCTTCCTTTTTAATATTCATTTTAATTTTTCCTCCTTTAATATTAGAATCTCTAATGGGTAAAATTCCGGATAAGTTTTTAAATTCGATACCGTTTATTTTGTACAAATTATCTACTAATTTTATTTCTCCGTCAAGATTTATCTGTTTGTTTTGTTGAATTTTTGTTTTAGTATCATTTATAATTTTATAATTATCTTTATTTATAAAAATCAATTTATATAAAGGTAAAATATAATTTAATTTAGCGATTGCTTTTCCATTTAGTTCCTTATTAACCAAATCAATTCTAAAGAAACTAAGTAAATCATTTAAATCAAATTCTCCTGAAAAGTTACCAATACATTGTAAATTTTTTAATTGATTATATATATTTGAATTAATAGAACTTTTTGCAAGTCTATATTTATCATCAATTTTCTGTATTACAAAATCAGTTTTAAAAGTCCCCTTCCCCATCCTACCTTCAGTAATAGCAACTTTTATTTTTCCAGATCTAAGATCTTTATAAGATTTAAAATCAACTTCGCTCTTTATATTCTTTAAATTTAATGGTATTGATGAAGTTTCTTTAGAAATATTATTGGCTTGATTAGTTTTAAATTTCAAACTTAAAATTGGAAAGTCAACTGTTCCTTTTATACTTGGATTTGTATACGTATTTTGCAAATTTAGATTGAAATTAAAAAATCCTTTATTAATCTTTATATATCGATTTTGACTTTCTAGATCTTTTAATAATTTAAAGGTATTGTTTTCTGATTCGGATATTAAGCTATCAAAAAATTTATGGCAATCAATAGATTTTAAACTCTTGGCATATAAATTTATCTTTTTATTCTTATAATTGACTTTGCCTTTTATACTCAATGGAATAGAATTTATTGTAATAATAGAATTATCATTAATAATTAAAGTCTCTAATTTTTTTTTATAAGAAAAACCTATTTTGGAATTTAAAAGAATATCAGAGTCATAATCAATATTATTATATTTATAAGACTTTAAATTTGCAAAACCATCGATTCGAACTTTAATAAAATTTTTCTTGTTATATAATTCCAATTTTAATTTATTGGCTAAAAACTGATAATCTATTTTAATATTATTAGAATTGAAGATATGAACATAAGTATTTTTAAAAACAATATTTTTTATTTTGAGTGGATTTCTTTCATTATTTGAGCTTTTTAGATCATATTTTATTTTACCATTCGTAATTTTAATAAAATTTAAGATATAATTCTTCCTTAATATCCCAAATAAATTTAAAGTTAAATAGATATTATCAGCTAAAATTAAGCTTTTAGATAAATCCTTCTTCTCCTTAATATCTAAATCTTTTAAATTTATTCCCAAATTGAGAGTCTCTAAAGAAAACTTAATTTGTGTATTTTTAATTTTAATCTTTAAATCTAACTTTTCTTCTAATTTTCTTATTATTTTATTTATAACCTTATCTTTATTAAGATGTAAATAAATTCCAAAAGAAATGAAACTAAAAATAGAAATAAAGAATATAATTAATGCCGTTTTTAATAAAATTTTCCAAATTCTCATTTATTTATTATCTTTGAATATTTTAAACATTTTTTCACTTAAGGAGATGGATAACAATCACTCATATTAATTAATATAAGTTGCAGCTATGTTTTACAATTTTCTTGTTATGAAACGCGAAACATATATTTTTAAATCAAAAAGATATTTATTAAAAACGATATCCTTCAATACATTGATTATAATGTATGTTATTTTGATATTGCGCAACTAAATTAGTATCATATTTTTTGAATATACTCGACGTATATCAAGATGTATCTAAAACCGGTTATTTTCATAGAGAAAAGACCGATTATCAGATATTCTTCAAATGGAAGTGGTATATCATCTTCAATAATTTTAAAAGTAATGAAATATTTTTTAACTATTTTCTTAAATATAAGTTTAATTTATTGTTTTAATGATAAAACAAAACATGCTGAAGATCAAGAAGATCAACAATTATTTGAAGAAGATAGCTCAATCTCTCAAAATAATGACACTATAGAACAAAATGAAAATGAGATAATAGAACAAGAATCACCCACAAATACTAATCAAAAAGAAATTGATGAATTATGGAAAGGGAAAAATAAAGACAAAATGCCTAAAAAGAAATTTGATTTTTGGCAAAATTTATTAAATATAATGTCATCAAGTGATAAAGAAAACTTAAAAAAAATTCTTATTAAGATTCCACCAATTATAAAAACAAATAAAAAGAAATATTTTTTGAATAAAACCTTCTTATACGAAATAGCAGATATAAATAGAATTAATAAGCGTGATTTTTATATGAAAACAAACCCTTATTCGCTTAAAAATGTTTCTTCTGAAGGTATTGAAGTTGATGAAAAATATTTAGAAAATATAAAAGATATAAATAGTTTATTAAAACATTATAAATTTAAATTATTTTTAACTTTTGATGTAGAAACACAATTATATAGACTTTTTGATTCTAAAAATTTTGGTATGACAAAAACTAATACTGGAATTGAATATTCTGAAATAATCAAATATAAACAAGATAAAATACGATTATCTTGGGAAGAAAATATATATCCAAGTCTTTCTCAAAATTTGAAATTAAAATTGTTTGATTTGATTTATGATCCTATATATAATAAAGGAGTGTATGGAATGGAAAATGAAATAGTAATTTATTTTTATGCATTATATACAAAAGATACTAAGATAATAGATGCAATAAAAAAGATTTTAAAAGAAAGATTAGCATATGAAGAAGATTTAGAATTTTCTAAGAGGTATATTGATATAATTTTGGAATATATTAGAGATAATAATATTAAAGTAAATAAAGATATAATAAAACTTCTGACTAAATCTTCTCAAAAAAAATTACCTAGAGGAGTATAAATGTATATAGCACAAGATAAAATATTATTAGTAATTATTGGTCCTACTGCTGTTGGCAAAACTGAGTTTTGCGTTAATTTAGCTCAAAAGTTAAATACTGAAATAATTTCAGCCGATTCTAGACAAGTATATAAAGAAATATCTATTGGAACTGCAAAACCAAATAAAGAAGAAACTTATAAAATCAAACATCATTTGATAGATTTTTTAAATTTAAATGAAAATTATAGTGTTGGTGATTTTATAAATGATGCTCAAAATAAGATAAATAAATTATTTGAATCTAAAGATTACGTCATAATGACAGGAGGGGCAGGTTTATATATAGATGCTTTTTGTAATGGATTAGATGATATGCCTAATATTGATTTAAATATAAGAAAAGAATTAAATGAAGATTATAAAAAATATGGTTTAGAACCTTTAATAAATGAATTAGAAGATGCTGATTTTGAATATTATCAGCAGGCAGATTTAAATAATCCAAGAAGAGTAATTAGAGCATTAGAAATATATAGATCAACTAAAAAGCCTTATTCAACTTTTAGAATAGAAGCATTTAACAAAAGTAATGATAAAAATTTTAAAATTTTAAAAATAGGATTAAATAGAGATCGAGAAGAATTATATAATAGAATAAATCAAAGAGTTGATAATATGTTTGAAGAAGGACTATTGGAAGAAGCAAAAAAAGTATATAAATATAAAAAATACAATTCTCTTCAAACTGTTGGCTATAAAGAAATTTTTGATTTTTTAGATAATAAAATAACCTTAAATGAAGCAATAGAATTGATAAAGAGGAATACACGAAGATATGCTAAAAGACAAATGACATGGTTTTTAAAAGATGAAAGTATTAAATGGCTTAATCCTGACAAAGCAGATAATATGTTTAATTATTTTCAATCATTCATAAATAAAAATAATAATCTATTCATTGAATAGAATAATCATAATATAATTTTTTTTATTATATAATTCATTTAAATATAATTTAGAATCTTAAGAAATTAATTTTCTTATTAATATATTTGTTTTAAATTAAATATATTATTTTATAATACTTGATGACATTATGACATCACTTAATAATTAAAATTATATTAAAATATATTTTTTTTAATAAAAAACAATTATTAAAGCATTATATAAATATTAATATCATAATTTTATTATGGCAAAAAATTTGATAGTCTTTAATAATTACTTGCCGTACGCAAGCTTTATTATATACTCAACGTATATCAAGATGTATCTAAAACCGATTATTTTCATAGAGAAAAGACCGATTATCAGATATTCTTCAAATGAAAGTAGTATATAGGCGATTTTTGGATATAGCAACAGCTGTATTAGCTTTAAAACAACTATCTTGCGTAACTCAAGTAACTAAATAAAAAATTTAAAATTTATGAAAGAAGAAATACAAAAAGAAGAATTAGAAAATATTAAAAATGAAGAAGAAACTGATAATATTAAAAATGAAGAAATTAATTTTGAAGAAAAATATAATGAAGTAAATGATAAATATTTAAGACTTCATGCTGATTTTGAAAACTATAGACGTAGAACATCTAAAGAAATCATAGAAACAATATCTACAGCTAATCAAAAATTGATTTTAAAAATTTTGCCAATCATTGATGATTTTGAAAGAGCTTTAGAAACTCATAAAGATACTGATGAAGGCATTAAACACATATATAAAAAAATCACAAACATACTTGAAAAAGAAGGATTGATAGAAATAAAAATATCTAAAGGAGATGCTTTTGATCCTGAAAAAAGTGAAGCTATTACTAAAATTAAAGGCGAAGAAAATTTAAAAAATAAAATAGTAGATATCATAGAAAAAGGTTATGAATTAAAAAATAGGATTATAAGATTTGCAAAAGTAATAATTGGAGAATAATGAAAAAAGACTACTATTCAATATTAGGTATATCAAAAAGTGCAACGGAAACTGAAATTAAAAAAGCATATAGAAAGATAGCATTAAAATATCATCCTGATAAAAACCCAAATAATAAATCAGCAGAAGCTAAGTTTAAAGAAGCTGCAGAGGCTTATGATGTTTTGAGCAATAAAGAGAAAAGAGAGATTTATGATAGATATGGTCATGAAGGCCTAAAAGGTCAAGCGGGCTATAATGCAAGAGCTTCTGATATTCAAGATATTTTTGAAAATTTTGGAGATATTTTTGGAGAAGGTGGCTTTGGAAGTTTCTTTGGAGGAAGTAGAAGCCAGCAAAGGTCATATACAAAAAAAGGCTCGGATTTAAGAATAGTTATTAAATTAACTTTAGCAGAAATAGCAAAAGGTACTACAAAGAAAATTAAAATAAAGAGATATTCTGAATGTAAAAAATGTAATGGCAATGGCTCAAAAGATGGTTCTGCACTAAAAGTATGTAATAAATGTAATGGTACCGGTACTGTTAGAAAAATTACCAATACTATGATAGGACAATTTGCTACTGAAAGCATTTGTCATTCATGTTCTGGCAAAGGTCGTATTATTACTTCTCCCTGCTTATCTTGTGGTGAACAAGGAATTGTTCCAACAGAGGAATTAATTGATATTAACATTCCAGCTGGTCTCCAAGAAAATGCTCATTTGGTAATGCATAAAATGGGTAATTATCCTATTGGAGGAGGAGTTCCAGGAAATTTAATTATTAATGTGGAAGAAATACCACACCCAATTTTAAATAGAGATGGCAATAATATTTATTGCGAATTAAATATAAGTCTTATAGAGGCTTGCGTAGGATGTGAGAAAGAAATAGCTACAGTTACTGGTAAAGTTAAAATTAAGATAAAATCTGGCACTCAGGCCGGCTCAATCTTAAGGCTTAGAGGAAAAGGTATGCCTAGCGATTATGGAACTGGAGAACAACTTGTTAATATCAAAGTTTATATTCCTCAAAAACTTACTAAAGAAGAAAAAGAAAAGTTAGAATCATTGAGAAATTCTGAGAATTTTAAACCTAAAAATTTAAATTCTAAAAGAGATTCAAAGAGCTTTTTTGATCATGTAAAGTCTATGTTTTAAGTTTTTTTATAAGTCTAATCTTGAAATTTTGGTAAATCAAGTTATTTAGAAAATTATATGGAATAATTTAAATCTAAGTCTGTATTTAAATTATTCCTTTGAACATAAGTACAATTATTTTGTCTTAAAAACCAATTATCTTCAGCTGGTATGAGTTTGTTTAATCTATTTAATATTAAATTTGGGTTTTCTTTCAATATTGATTTATTGTAAATATTATTATTTTTAGCATGCCCTAAATGTCCAACAAATCCATTATCATATAATGAAACTAAAGTATATCCCTTTTTTCTATATAGTGTTTGTAAGCAAACAAAACTATAGTTAAAAGTTACAATTTAAATTCATGTATATATCACAAAAGAAGTAGTCAGCTTATAAAAACACAAAATATACCAAAAACATACCTATCGAATAATAAGTCAATTCCT
>JAAGZN010000413.1 GCA_024206165.1 Bacteroidota bacterium | reverse complement strand
GGCCGGGCCCAGGCCTAGGAGCCAACGGTTGAGGTGGTCGTTGGCAGGTACAGGTACCGGTGCTGGCGGAGGGACAACTGGTGCAGGAGGAACTCTAGCTGGCTCCCGAAGCGGCCGTTGAGCCTGCTCTTCTCTGAGCTGGTGAAGTTCTTGTTGTTGTAAAGCAAATTGTTGCTGTTGTGAGGCCATTTGGACTTGCAGCTGTTGTAAAGCCGCCACTAATATGGCCATGGCTGGTTCACCTCCGGCTTGAGGGACAGCTGGTTCTGGTAGTGGTGGCCCCGGCTGCGGAGGCTGCAGGAGCTGCCCTAGCTGCTCTGGCTGCGGGGGCTGTAGGGGCTGTCCTGGCTGCTCTGGCTGCAGAGACTGCAGAAGCTGCCCTAGCTGCTCTGGCTGCGGGGGCTGTAGAGGCTGTCCTGGCTGCTCTGGCTGCAGAGACTGCAGGAGCTGCCCTAGCTGCTCTGGCTGCAGGAGCTCCCCTGCCTGCAGGGGCTCCTCCGGCTGCAGGAGTGGTGGCGGCCGCGGCCGCGGTGGCGGCAGGGGCGGCGGGCCGATGTCATGTCCATGATCCGACTCGGTCAAAGGAACTTCACTATCTGTTGTGAACGGATTAGAATCATCCGATGATTGATTAACAGTGGTAGCCTCTCCTGCTTCAGTCCTAGCACCCAAAGTAGTGTCTAGTGATGAGGAGTCCGACATTGCACTGTTTCACTGTTTCACTTTGTGATCTAGGCCAGGGACCCACTCTGAGGGACCTTCCCCTCAGACTTCTGACGCCTCGGCCTGCTGTCCCGCTCGTTCATCTTTTCCTCCAGGCGTTTTTGGATCATCTCGAACTGCTGCTGCATCTGCGCCTCGTTCCCTTTCTTCACCCTCTTCACTATGGCGATGATTGAGACGACCACAACGTAGATAACCATCACTGTCACCTGGAAGAAGCTGATACTCAACCCGAGGTTCGCTTTCCTCGTCTCCATCTTGCGATAGATCTCAGTCTTGTTCCCTGTGATGACCTTGTTCATGGCATCTAACTGCTTTTCAGCGCCGACAAAATCTTGAAATGTGGCCCTGAACTTGGTGAGGAGAATAGCGATGGAGCTTATAGCTCCCTGTATGGTTGCTGCCGCTCCTGGTGAAGGTCCTGATCCCGATCCTCCTGATCCTCCTGATTCTCCTGTTTCAGCTGCTGCTAGTGTCGCGCAGAGGATTAACACCAGGATTCTCATTTTTACGTCAGCTGTCTGCAGACGGCCGTTTTGGCCACCTTTCACTTTTAGTTT
>JAAGZN010000412.1 GCA_024206165.1 Bacteroidota bacterium | reverse complement strand
ATTCTCAGGAAAATATAGGGACGACTAACTAATTTATTATATAGATTCATATCAGATCAATTAAATTTTAGATGCAATATAACAAACTAAAGCTGTAATCAACGATTTTTTATATCAATAGAGACTTTTGCAGCGGATCCTATATATGGAGAAATACTACAAAATATATGTATATGATCTTTTGATATCACTCCATTTATTATTTTGACAGTTAATTCTTCTGATATTCTTCCCAATATATCTCTCATTCGTATTTGTATTTGACCTGATAATACTTTATAACAATATTTGGTGATCCAAACTAAATGATATCTATGATAATAGATTGTATGATTTCCTTTTGTATAATTCCCCATAATACAAATGTAGTCTTTTATACCAAAAATAAAGAATTATAAGGACTGAAGTCCCCCCCTCTAAAAGATGGGGGCTTTAACCATATATAAAACAGTAAATAATTTTAATATTTAAAATCTAAATATACCTATACTTCTTATTTAAGCCATAAATTGATAACTACCAATGTGTTAGGATTTATTAAAAAACCAATTTTCTAAATGTATATTATCTTCCCAACTATTATTTCTAAAAATATCATATAAAACTTTTGATTCCGACCAGTTATACATAATAGGATTTTCTTTAAATGAATTTAATTCATCTTTAGTAAATTTAGCATCTTTAAATGTTACTAATAACGGAGTAAATTCACCATACCCTTCCTTAGGATTATTATTTAATTTATTCATGATATAATAAAATAGCATTTTCCTATATGGATCAAATTTATACCAAAACCTGTTTTTATAGCCAGTTAGAAAACGATATTGATTATCATTTTCATAATCTTTTAGAAAAACTTTACTATTAATAAAATACATATTTAATAATCCTAAAACTTGCCAATATAAGATTCTAAAGTTATTCATAAGTTTAACAACTTGGCTTTTAGAAATATAGATTTCATGTACTCTTTTAAAAATATGTTGGATATTCAAATTTAATGATTGATCATATTTACTTAGTTTTTTTTTCCCTATTTTATAATTATAAGCAAAATCATATAACCAAAATAAAATACCTATCATTTCTTTTTCAGAAATAATTTCATATTTAGGATTTAGATCACATACTTCTTTTTTATCTTTATAACCCTTTTTTAATGGCGAAAAATTTTTTATATTGACTTTTTCTATACAT
>JAAGZN010000411.1 GCA_024206165.1 Bacteroidota bacterium | reverse complement strand
CTGCTCCGAGTGGGAGCAGTTCATGACTGACCAAGGCAAGTCACAGAGGCAGTCCGGATCCATGGCAGCACAACAGACATAATCCTAAACTCTTGCTCTGAGTGGGAGCAGTTCGTGACTGACTGAGGCAAGTCACAGAGGCAGTCCAGATCCATGGCAGCACGGCAGACATAATCTTAAACTCCCACTCCGAGTGGGAACAGCTGATGACCGAACGAGGCAGGTCACAGAGGCAGTCCGGATCCATGGCGGCACAGCAGACATAATCTTAAACTCCTCCTCTGAGTGGGAGCAGCCGGTGACCAACCAAGGCAAGTCACTGAGGCGGTCCGGATCCATGGCAGCACGACAGACATAATCTTAAACTCCCGTTCCGAGTGGGAGCAGTTTGTGACCGACAGAGGCAAGTCACAGAGGCGGTCCGGATCCATGGCAGCACGGCAGACATAATCTTAAACTCCCACTCCGAGTGGAAGCAGTTCATGACTGATCGAGGCAAGTCACAGATGCGGTCCGGATCCATGGCAGCACAGCAGACATAATATTAAACTCTTGCTCTGAGTGGGAGCAGTTTGTGACTGACCGAGGCAGTCCAGATCCATAGCAGCACAGCAGACATAATCTTAAACTCCCGCTCCAAGTGGCAGCAGCTGGTGACCGAACTCCTGCGCCGAGTGGGAGCAGCTGGTCACCAAACGAAGCAAGTCACAGAGGCAGTCCAGATCCATGGCAGAATGGCAGACATAATCTCAAGCTCCCGCCCCAAGTGGGAGCAGTTCGTGACAGACCGAGACAAGTCACAGAGGCAGTCCGGATCCATGGCAGCACGGCAGACACAATCTTAAACTCCCACTCCGAGTGGGAGAAGCTGGTGACCGAACGAGGTAAGTCACAGAGGCGGTCCGGATCCATGGCAGCAAAGCAGACATAATCTTAAACTCCTGCTCCGAGTGGGAGCAGCCGGTGACCAACCGAGGCAAGTCACAGAGGCGGTCCGGGTCCATGGCAGCATGACAGACATAATCTTGAACTCCCGCTCTGAGTGGGAGCAGTTCGTGACT
>JAAGZN010000410.1 GCA_024206165.1 Bacteroidota bacterium | reverse complement strand
TACATATTAGCAGTTGTGGCCGAGTGGTTAAGGCGACTGACTCGAAATCAGTTTCCCTCTGGGAGCGTAGGTTCGAATCCTACCAACTGCGTTACTTATTTTCAAGCTACACAACATTACTCTGGACTAATAAAACCAGGTAAATGTGAATCCAAAACTGTCCATTCCTCGATAGTCTAGTGGTGAGGATCTCCGCCTGTCACGTGGAAGGCCCGGGTTCGATTCCCGGTCGGGGAGAAACTTTTTCAATTAGATCTTATCACACAAAGAAAGGAATCAGGTCTTAGCAGGAAGCAGCCCGGGTAGCTCAGTCGGTAGAGCGTTAGGCTTTTAACCTAACGGTCCAGGGTTCGAGCCCCTGCTCGGGCGAATGTCCATTTTTTTCACAGATTTTTCAATAAAATCCCATAGACTGTTCTGGTCCGGA
>JAAGZN010000409.1 GCA_024206165.1 Bacteroidota bacterium | reverse complement strand
CCTTAAGAGGCTTAAAAAACAAGGAGAGTGGAGCGGATTAACTGCTCTTCAGAGTAAACCTAATGTTTTAATGAATTTAGCGTATTTAGCGATTAGCATGGTGCCGAGTGATAAGATAAGAGGTGAAATCATCAGCATAATTAAGAAAATGTATGCGCGTAATGAACTTAATACAAGAGATTTAAAAAAATTTACTAATCATGATTATTATGATCAACTCAAAAATATTTTAAGTATAGAAACCATTGAAGGAAAAATTAAAAATAAAATCCTGGAGGCTGTATCTCAGTTATTCAGTATTCAAGTAAATATTTTCAAACAGTTTAATAGTTCATTTATTGGTGAAGAAATCAAAGAACAAGGATTTGCATTTGAAGCTTTATTAACTCCTTTAAATATAAATCTAGAAAGCTTAATAGATGAGCAGTCATCGTTATTAAGCAAGAAAAAAGTTTTTATTCTAAAAAAAACATCAAAAAAGAAGATATTGCTAAATCCAGATCTTCTACATATCTTACAATTAGAAAATATCATCACTAAAGATAACCAGCTAACAAATAATTTAGATACACTTACTTTAACAACGAAACTTACCTCTTTAGTAAATCACCATAGATTAAAGCTAGAGGACTTATTTACAATCAAAAAAATTCTCCTAGAAGAAATAAGCTTATATGAGTATGCAAAAAAGATATTTATAGAAAATAATGGGACTTATTTACCTAAAGAGACTAACCTATATAGATATCTAAAATTACAAAAAATCAACCCAGAAAAATATCAAACTAATGCTACGATGATTCAAAATAAAATCGGCTTTAACCTATGTCTTGGAGATAATATTTTCAAGACATTATTAGCTATTGATAACTTTAGCTTTGGAGTAGACTTCTTGGTATATCATGAAGTCCTTGAGATTTATTATAAAAATGAGTATAAGCTAGATACATTATCTGCACATGAAAAGGTTTTAAATGATTCATTACATATATTATTTTTCTCTACTCTTTTTAGGGATATTGCTATAAGTGACATTCCTAAAGAAAAACAAGAGCCATGGCTAAAAATAAATAAACATTATCAATACCTTAAAAACAAAAATGAAGAGGATACTAAAGAAGAACGCATTATTCTAAATAATGACATTGCACTTTGGCTTGAACTCTCTACTATCTTGGACACTATTATTAATCTATTGAATATTCAAGGTGTTAGATATGATGGGAAGAAATATTCGATGAAAAAACTAATAACAAAAGTGGTAAATTTAGAAGAATTATTTAGGATAAATGGTATTATTAATAATGGGAATGACTCTTCAACCGAGTTCTCACAGTTAGATATTTTATTACCCTCCCTTATGAATAAACTTTTAGACTTTAAGGCTAAATATACTGACGAAATTATTATGCCTATATTTCTTTTAGATCAAACCATACAGCAAGTATATGGACTAATTGATGTTTATAATATGGAACCGAATAGTGTGACTGAAATGGGAAAAAAAAGAATTCTACTTCTAAATAAAGAAAAAAGCATATCTAATATCAAAGACCTCTGCACAACTAAGGTAAGTTTTTTAATGTTAAAAAAAAATCTGTGATTTCCATAAAAAAGATACAAAAACAATATTGAATTTTATATAATATGCTCATCAAAAATAATTAATTATTCGAGGTAAAAACAT
>JAAGZN010000408.1 GCA_024206165.1 Bacteroidota bacterium | reverse complement strand
TAAAAAATAACGGAATAATACCTTTACAATGTGTAAATAATTAAGTATATTATATTTATAATATTAAAAACAAAGGATTATAAATATGACTTTTATAGAATTTAACAAGACTTTTTCAAATGAGCAAGATGTAATAAATCATTTTATTAAAATCAGATATAATGATAAATTAAAATGTAATCATTGTGGGAGTGATAGAATATATAAATATTCAAGCAATCAAAGAAGTAAACTTTTTAGATGTGGAGATTGCAATAAAGACTTCAGTATATTTAAAGATACAATTTTTGAAAAATCAAGAACTGATTTAATAAAATGGATGTATGCTATTCATTTATTTTTAAATTCAAAAAAAGGAATAAGTGGTTATCAATTGCAAAGAGAAATAGGAGTCACTTATAAGACTGCTTGGAGAATGTTAAAGCAAATAAGAAAAGCTATGAATAGCAATAATAAAGATCATTTCAATGCAATCGTTGAAATTGATGAAACTTATATAGGAGGTAAGCCAAGAAAAGAAAACAATCATAAAAAAGATGATGAGGATGATAATAATAATTTTCCTACCAATAAAAGAGGAAGAGGAACTAAAAAGAAAGCTGTTGTTGGAATTGTCGACAGAGAAAATAAAAAGGTATTTGCTAAAGTAACAAGTAAAAACAAAAATGGTCAGAAGTTATCAGGAATACAACTTTTAGAAATTTTAAATGAAGTTTGTAAAGAAAATAACACTGTTATGACTGACGAATTTAAAAGTTATAATATATTGAAAAATACAAACTATATTCATTTAAAAATTGACCATACTAAAAACTATGTTGATGGCGATATTCATACAAATTCAGTTGAAAGTTTTTGGGCTATTTTGAAAAGAGGAATTTATGGAATATATCATCACGTATCTTTAAAATATCTACAAAATTATATAAATGAGTTCTGCTTTAGATATAACAATAGAAATCAAAATATGTTTGATTTAATTTTAAAACAAGGAGTATTATAAGTGAGTAATAAAATAGTAAATATGACAATTGATATTAAAAATATGGACACTTTTGATGAAAAAATTAATGTAATAAAAAATGCTACTGAGTTAATAAAGAAAACCTTAAGTGATATTAAAAATATTAATTTAGAAATTGAAACAAAAAGTTCTATTTCCCAAAATTCTTAAATGTTTTTTCAAGTTCATTCATGCTTTTAAACATTTTATCTAAAGAATTTCCAATTTTATTAAGCGTCCCACATTTTCTACATTTAAATTGTTTTGTTCTTTGGATCATAGAGAGTTTAGTTGTGTTGGGTTCATCACAATCAGCACAAGAAATTGAATTAGGTGGAAAGGCATCATCAACTAATTTATTCATAATTTTGACTCCTTAAAAAGTTTTAATTATGAAAGTTTAGCGAATAATAATCACGCTGTCAAGGTATTATTCCGAAAATTAAT
>JAAGZN010000407.1 GCA_024206165.1 Bacteroidota bacterium | reverse complement strand
CGTAAGTGAAAGAAAATTCAATATACCCTCAAACAATGAAGAATCAACAAAATCGACCCTGCCCATACTCGAACCTGGAATCCCCTGATTCGTAGTCAGATGCCTTATCCATTGGGCCACAAGGCCAGTTGTGTAATGTTGTAAGTGAAAGAAAGTTCCATATTCCCTCCAACTATAAAGAATCAACAAAATCGACCCTGCCAGGACTCAAACCTGGAATCCCCTGATTCGTAGTCAGATGCCTTGTCCATTGGGCCACAGGGCCAGTTGTGTAATGTAGTAAGTGAAAGAAAATTCAATATACCCTCAAACAATGAAGAATCAACAAAATCGACCCTTTAAGGACTCGAACATGGAATCCCCTGATTCGTAGTCAGATGCCTTATCCATTGAGCCCCAGGGCCAGTTGTGTAATGCCGTAAATGAAAGAAAATTCAATATACCCTCCAACAATGAAGAATCAACAAAATCGACCCTGCAAGGACTCGAGCATTGAATCCCCTGATTCGTAGTCAGATGCCTTATCCATTGGGCCACAGGACCAGTTGTGTAATGCCTTAAGCAAAAGAAAATGCAATATACCCTCCAACAATGAAGAATCAATAAAATCGATCCTGCCAGGACTCGAGCCTGGAATCCCCTGAGATCGG
>JAAGZN010000406.1 GCA_024206165.1 Bacteroidota bacterium | reverse complement strand
AACCGAGCTATGCAATAAAAATGGCAATAATAACAGGAATCGTTAATTTAAAAAATGGATTTTAAAAAAGATACTTCATGAGAGGAAACCTTTTTTATAACTTTTTATAGGTAGGCCAGACTTTTGCAGCGCCTCCATAGTAGGTTCAGTAGAAGAAGTTGGTAAATATACTTCTTTAGAATTAAATGGTGAAAATCCAATAATTAGTTATAGAGACGAAGATCCAAATTATGATTTAAAGCTCGCAATTTGTAATGATCCTTTATGTAATACAACAAATATTTATGTTGCGGATGCTCCAGGAAGACCTGGTTTTTGGACCTCATTAGAATTAGATGATGGTACTCCTGTAATAAGCACATGGGCAGATGGTAATACAGATTTTAGATTAGTTATTTGTATTCCATTTACCTTAGATCCCACTTCTGATCCCACCTTAGATCCAACAGTTGATCCAACAATTGATCCAACTAATGATCCAACAGTTGATCCAACAATTGATCCAACTAATGATCCAACAGTTGATCCAACAATTGATCCGACTAATGATCCAACAATTGATCCGACTAATGATCCAACTAATGATCCAACAATTGATCCGACTAATGATCCAACTAATGATCCAACAATTGATCCGACTAATGATCCAACAATTGATCCGACTAATGATCCAACTAATGATCCAACAATTGATCCAACTAATGATCCAACTAATGATCCAACTAATGATCCAACAGTTGATCCAACTAATGATCCAACAATTGATCCGACTAATGATCCAACTAAAAATCCAACATCTCAAACTTTAAATCCTTCAATTGTTCCTACTTCTTTTACGTTGTCACTTGTTGCTGGTTCTGAGTCTAATGAAGCTTATATTATTCCCATAGTAATATCTGTTGTTGTTATTTTCTTAATATTTCTTTTGTGTTTATATATTTATTTTAAAAACAAACACAGAAAACCATATATAGATATTGAAATGACATTAGAAAGCGAGTAATATTAAAAATAATATGGAAAGTTAATTATTAAAAAAGGGCCCAAATTTAGGCCCTTAAATCATTATTAATGGATATAATAAATATAATTACTTTTTCTCTTGTTTATCTTCTTCTTTAACTTCTTCATATTCAACATCCTTAACTTCAGGCCCTTTATCTTCTTCAGATTGTTGAGTATTAGTTTGAGATTCTCCAGGTTGAGCTTGAGCTGCCTTCATCATAATATCCATAAGAATTTTTTCAAGTTCAGGTTTTATTTTATCAATCTCTTCTATATTTTGATCTTTATGCGCTTGTTTCAGTTTTTCAACTTGTTCTTTGATTTTATTTTTTTCTTCATCTGAGAGTTTATCTTTGTCTTCTTCAAGTTGTTTTTCAGCTCTAAATATTAAAGAGTCAGCTTGATTTATCTTATCAATTTTTTCTTTCTCTTTTTTATCAGTTTCTTCATGTTCTTTGGCATCTTGTCTCATTCTATTAATTTCATCATCAGTCAATCCTGAAGAAGCTTCAATTCTAATATTTTGTTCTTTACCAGTTCCTTTATCTTTAGCAGAAACATTTAAAATACCATCGGCATCAATATCAAAGGATACTTCAACTTGGGGTTCTCCACGTCTTCCAGCCTTAATGCCATCTAAGTGAAATCTACCAATTGTTTTATTATCTTTAGCCATTGATCTTTCTCCTTGTAAAACATGAATTTCTACAGAAGGTTGATTGTCGACAGCTGTAGTAAATATTTCTGATTTTTTAGTAGGTATTGTAGTATTAGCTTCAATTAATTTAGTAGAAACACCTCCCATAGTTTCAATACCAAGTGAAAGCGGGGTAACATCTAATAACAAAACATCCTTAACATCACCTGAAAGTACACCTCCTTGAATTGCTGCACCAAGAGCAACTACTTCATCTGGATTAACATTTTTGGAAGGCTTCTTTCCAAAGAATTTTTCTACTTCTTCTTGTATTTTAGGAATTCTAGTTGATCCACCTACAAGGATTACTTCATTTATATCAGAAATTGAAAGCTTTGCATCAGATAAAGCTTTCTTACATGGATCTAAAGATCTTTTTACTAATTGATCTGTTAATTTTTCAAACTGAGCTCTTGACAATGATTTAACAAGATGTTTAGGAACTCCATCTACAGCAGAGATATATGGAAGGTTTATTTCTGAGGTTGTTGCGGTAGATAATTCTATTTTAGCTTTTTCTGCAGCTTCTTTAAGTCTTTGCAAAGCAGTGGGATCTTTTTTTAATTTAATTCCTTCCTCTTTTTCAAAACCATCAGCTAACCAATCGATGATCGCTTTATCAAAATTATCACCTCCTAGATGAACATCTCCGTTTGTAGATTTTACCTCAAAGACACCATCTCCAAGTTCTAAAATAGAGATATCAAAAGTACCACCACCGAGATCAAAGACAGCTATTTTCATGTCTTTATCTTTTTTATCAAGACCATAGGCAAGAGATGCGGCAGTTGGTTCATTAATTATTCTTTTAACTTCGAGTCCTGCTATTTTACCGGCTTCTTTTGTTGCTTGTCTTTCGGCATCATTAAAATATGCTGGAACAGTGATTACAGCTTCTTTTACTGTTGTTCCTAAATAATCTTCAGCTGTAGATTTCATCTTTTGCAATATCATTGCTGAAATTTCTTGAGGAGTATATTCTCTAGTTCCAATTTTTATTTTAATAGTATCATTAGATCCTTGTACTACTTTATAAGAAACTTCTTTAGCTTCATCCTGAATTTTTGAGAAATTTTTTCCCATAAATCTTTTGACAGAGCTAATTGTATTTGTTGGATTGGTGATAGCTTGCCTTTTTGCTGGATCACCAACTTTACGTTCTCCTTCACCGTTATTAAGAAATGCTACTATTGAAGGTGTCGTTCTTTTTCCTTCGTTATTTGCTATAACAGCAGGTTCACTGCCTTCCATCACTGCTACACATGAGTTTGTTGTTCCTAAGTCTATTCCTATTATTTTTCCCATTTTAGTTATTTTTATATTTGATAATTATTTCAAGCGAATAAGAATTTTTTTATTAAATATTCATTACTTGAGAATGAACTGATAATTATATCAAAATATTTTAATATTAATATTGTCCATCTGGTTTATTATTAGTATAAACAAGCTTTATGCCAATAAGGTTTAATTTTTGTAGATATGTCACTATGTCATTTTCAGATTTAATTTAAATCAAAATATAATTACATTGTAATATCTTAAATTTATATTTTATTTTTTTGAAAATTATTTATTAATTTCTATATACTTGAAAATGTTGTTTATCAAAAATGCAAATTATCTTTAAATAAAATTATAATCCTTTAAAATCAATTTAATTAATTGTTTTTATTTAATATTATTTGGTTTTTTAAATTATATTTTTCTAGTAAAAGTAGAATATTTTGTTTTAAAAGTTTAACATTAAAAATAATAATAAGATCTCTTAAAAGTGGGTTGAGCATACTAAAACTCTACTAATCGTAGATGAAATGTATCTGAAACCATTTGATTTCAAAGAGTAATGACCGATTATCAGATATTCTTCAATTGGAAGCAGTATATATACAATTATTCTTAATTCTTCTATATATTTTCTAAGCAAAACTTTGATTTCTTTATTTGATGCAATTATTCTTATCATTATATTCTATATTTATCATTTTATAATATTCACTTTTGCTTATTGCTTAAATATTTATATTTTAATGCAATATATAGTATATAGTTTTTTAACAATTGCACTCATTATATATCTTTGTATTCAGGTAAGTTGCTTAACATAAAGAATAACTTATTTATATCTTAATATTTTAAATAAATAATATTTATCTGTATTTCTATAGTTATATATTTTTTATAATATTTATTTAATAATAGAAAAGGGATAAATGCCATTACATTACTGGAGTATTGATAGTTTCGGTATTTAATACAATTTTGAATTTTGTATAATGTTTTAAATTTGATTAAAATACCGACCATCTGAAGATGGTGGAATTATTATCTTGACTGTAAGTCGCAATAAGCTCTAAAGAGCTACTCTAATTGTAAGTTTTCAATGTTACCAATTTTATGAGCATCTATATGGTTATTTATATATTCATTT
>JAAGZN010000034.1 GCA_024206165.1 Bacteroidota bacterium | reverse complement strand
TGAGGTGTTTAGCTATTGCTAACGTCGCCTGAGAGGCCGTAAACGCTTTATCTGTTTCGCCCAAACGTAAGTAGATATCACCCAGTCTTGCATGCGATGCCGACAAGTCTCGCTGAAAACCGGTGTTTTGTGGGTCAAGCGCGCTGAGGTGTTTAGCTATTGCTAACGTCGCCTGATAGACCGTTAACGCTTTATCTGTTTCGCCCAAACGCAAGTAGATATCACCCAGTCTTGCATGCGATCCCGACAAGTTTCGCTGAAAATCGGTGTTTTGTGGGTCAAGGGCACTGAGGTGTTTAGCTATTGCTAACATCGCCTGATAGGCCGTTAACGCTTTATCTGTTTCGCCTAAACGCAAGTAGATATCACCTAACTTACCATACGATAGCGACAAGTTTTGTTGAAAATCGGTGTTTTGTGGGTTAAGGGCGCTGAGGTGTTTAATTATTGCTAACATCGCCTGAGAGGCCGTTAACGCTTTATCTGTTTCGCCCAAACGCAAGTAGATATCACCCAGTCTTGCATGCGATGCCGACAAGTCTCGCTGAAAACCGGTGTCTTGTGGGTGCTTTGATGCCAATATTTTAAACAATTGATGGGCTTGCTGGTAAAGCTGAAGTGCTGGCTCGG
>JAAGZN010000405.1 GCA_024206165.1 Bacteroidota bacterium | reverse complement strand
GGTTCGAGTCCCAGTCCTGTCATTTTGTTGACCTCCCTATACAAAGTATGGTCTCCTTTATTTTGAACACCTGCAAATAGGATCTTCTACCATTATCCATGCTTTTGATTACACAATATATAGCGAGGGTGGCCAAGTGGTCTAAGGCGCTGGTTTTAGTCACCAGTCACTTCGGTGGTAGGGATTCGAGTCCCCCTCCTGTCATTTTGTTGACATTCCTATACAAAGTATTGTTTCCTGTATTTTGATCACCTGCAGATGGTATCTACTACCATCATGAATGCTTTTAACAACAAAACATACAGGCAGGATTGCCGAGTGGTCTAAGGCGCTGGTTATAGTCACCAGTCACTTCGGTCGCGTGAGTTCTAGTCCCACTCCTGTCATTCTGTTGACATTCCTATACAAAGTATTGTTTGCTTTATTTTGAACACCGGCACATGGTATCTTTTACTATCATCTATGCTAATGACCATAAAGCATACACGCAGTATGGCCGGGTTGTATGAGATGCTGGTTTTAGGCTCCAGTCATTTT
>JAAGZN010000404.1 GCA_024206165.1 Bacteroidota bacterium | reverse complement strand
TCTCTGAGTCTTGATGTAAAGATTAGATACATTAATAATCTGTTTATCTTTTCGCCTACTACTCCGCTTTCGCCTATTAAATCATTTGTTCTTTTTAATAAATTTGGCTCTTTTAGCCAGTTTATTGCTTTTTCTTTTCTTATTTGAGTTAATTGCCTTGTTTTTATTTTCTTTGGCTTTTGGCTTTCTATTCTTTCTTCTCTGTAGTTTTCTAGTTCTTCTATTAATTCTGTTATTGTTATTTGTAGGTCTTTTGTGCTTATTTCTAAGCGTTCGCTTGTTTTCTTTATTAGTTTTTCTGTTTGATCATCGTTATAGAGATCTAAGGTGTGTCTTAGTTTATGTAATGGGTTATAGCTGTCTAGTTTTTCTAGCTTTAAAGTTACTTTTAGGTGGTCTATTGGATATAATGTTATGCCGCCTAAAATCGTTATTTCTATGTTTTTGGATTTGTAGTTTAGATAATTTGTATTTTGGGTGTCTAATTTTTTACACTTGTGTAACTCTGTTCCTTCCTCTTCTTTTCCAAATATCTTTTCTCTTTTTTCTATTAAATGGGTTATGATTTCTTTTTCATGGCTTTGAAGTAAACTATTTGCATCTTCTCCTTCTGGGGTTAATACTTTACTTATTATAGCTTCTGGAATTATTTGATTGAGGCTTTTGCTATATTTTTCTATTGCTGATCTTCCGCTTTCATCACCATCTAAGAAAAATATTATCTCTTTTAGATTTTTTAATGTGGATATTGATTGTATGTGTTCTTTATTTAGTCCGTTTGTGCCATAGAGTGAAAGTACTGCATATTTTGTATTTTGTTGTATTGATAATGCATCTATTATGCTTTCTGTTAATATTAGTGTTTCTATTTTCTGATCTGGATGATTAGGATATAATCCTTCTCTATTTGGTAAATAATAATGTTTCCCATTTTTATCATTTATTTTTCTTCCATAATAACTTGTTATTTTTCCTTCTTTATCTTTTAATGGAAAGATTATGCAGTTTTTTAATTCTTTTATTGTGTTATAATTATAACCTAGTTCTAGTTCTGCTGATTGTAAACTTCTTTCTTTTAGATAGTTTTGAGCTTTTGGACTTTTTATTAAGTTTTGCTGCAAAGTTCTAAAAGTTTTTTTTATGCTTATTTCTACTTTTTGTTCTTGGATCCCTAGCATTTGTTTCGCTTTGTTTATCGATTCGTATTTGCTTCTGTTTTCTTTGTGCATTATAAAATCTATTTGATCTATACTTTTTCCATGTAATTTGCAGTTACTTGAAAAACAATAAACTGTATTGCTCTCTTCATAGATTTGCATGCTGGGGGTTTTGTCTTCATGGAACGGGCAGTTTAGCATTTTGTTTTTATTTGCTTTTAATCCGTAATGGCTTAGTACTTCTTTGATGCTTAGGCTTTGTTTGATTTCTTGGATGCTCATTTTATTCCCAGTTTGGTTGTTGGTCTTTTTCTTTTTTTGGACGCAATGTTATTTTTTCATATTCTATTTCCATCGTTACTATTTTGCCTGCTTTAAAGCCTTTCATTATTAGCCATTTGCCTCTTAGATTTATGTTTGGAGTTTTACTTAACCTTAGATATGGGTTTTTGGCCCTACTTTTTACTCCTCTTATTTTTATTTCTCTTATTTCTTTTCTCATGCTACTGGTTTATATGGGGTTATATCTATGTATTTTTTTCTTATTTCTATTCTTATTTTTCCGCTTGGAAAAAAGCCTTCTTTTAATAACCAGATTCCACTTATTCGTATTTCTGGAATTGCTTTTCTTGATATTAAGCCGCTTCTGCTTTTTCGCCATCTTCGCTGGATTGTGTAGTATCTTGTTTTTTTGTCTCTATTCATTGAAAAAAAAGTTAAAATATTTTAATACTGAATTATCATTCACAATTATAAATAATTATTCATAAACAAACAAGCATTATACAAATTGTTTATGAATTTTTATTCGTGTAATTTTATTGTTTAGATCAATTAGTATCCTGAAAACTGAATTATTATGACTTTTGGAGAAAAATTAGCGTATAGCAGAAAACAAAAAAAAATGTCTCAAAGTGCCCTTGGTAAAGCTTCAAATATTTCCGGTGATATTATTGGTAAATATGAACGTGATGAAATGAAGCCTTCTATTGAAACTGCTAAAAAAATTGCTAACGCTTTAAGTATTTCATTAGATTATTTAGTTGGGGATGCTGAGATGAAGATTACAGATAAGGAAATGTTAAAAAGAATGGAGATGGTTTGCCAAATGCCTCAGGAATTAAAAGAACACATTATTCATTTTATTGACATGGCTATTAGGGATTATAAGGCTAAAAAAGCTTATTCATAGACCAGCCTCCATTTATATGAGAAAAAACGAAATCCCCATTCTTTGACTAAATTCAATCCTTTCTCATAGAAATTGAGGGTCCAAACAGTTCTGAGTTATATTTAATGACTGCATTTAATTTGTGCGGAAGCAGAGATGTAATTTCTATTTGAAAATCTTTGGCCGGTCTTTTATCTTTATTTGAAAATATTTCTCTTTTC
>JAAGZN010000403.1 GCA_024206165.1 Bacteroidota bacterium | reverse complement strand
TGAACTGTTGTAATACGTATGTTTACAACGTTTCAGAGCAAACGAAATCGTTTTATTCCATGGGAAATGCATACTTTATAAGAAATTTAGGTGAACTCTTATTGATGGGCTAAGTTTGCACTAAGTTTCATGGGAAACTATAAGAAGCTATCGAAGTTATACGTTCTAAGCTGTTGCCATGGACCGAACTGTTGTAATACTTATGTTTACAACGGTTTAGAGCAAACTGAATCGTTTTATTCCATGGGAAATGCATACTTTATAAGAAATTGAGGTGAACCCTTATTACGGGGCTAAGTTTTCAATAAGTCTCATGGGGAACTATAAGAAATCATCGAAGTAATAAGTTCTAAGCTGTTCCCATGGGTAGAACTGTTGTAATACTTAAGTTTACAACGTTTTAGAGCAAACGGAATCGTTTCATTCCATGAGAAATGCGTACTTTATAAGAAATTGAGGTGAACACTATTGTGGGGCTAAGTTTTCACTAAGTTTCATGGGGAACTATAAGAAACCGTTGTAATAATAAGTTCTACGCTGTTCCCATGGACAAAACTGTTGTAATACGTTTGTTTACAACGTTTTAGAGCTAACAGAACCGTTTTATTCAAT
>JAAGZN010000402.1 GCA_024206165.1 Bacteroidota bacterium | reverse complement strand
GGCTATTGAATATTTAATGCCATAGTTCCTTTAAAAGCTGTTTATTTGATGATCTTTAACTGATTATCGTGAATTTGGTGATCCAATATTAAAAATGATAAGATAATGAATAGATTTAGTTAAAAGTTGTTCCAGTAACATCGGTAATTCTTCTAAAATCAAGTTTTTATAATTAGAAACTATAGTGTAAAATAGCTTTCTATTATTCGTAATAATTTAATTCCACAATAAATTAATTTAGAAATGTAAAAAACGCGTTTATTCAATTGCTTTGAAGATCACATATAATATTGAAATTAAATCAATTATACTATAGAATAAGAGCTAAAATCATTATCGGATATAAATTAGTCGATCTCAAGATAAATATGGAATAAAGAAATAAGTTATTAAAAAGGAGCTAATAATACACTATCAATAATGGAATTAAAATAGAATAAGGACTAATTAATTATCTAATAATCAAAAGGAATAATACAATATTTATTGGAAAAACAGAATAAATTAATGAGAATAATTCCATAACAACTAATAAATAGTGGATAATATTTTAGTTGATCATGAAAAAAAGCATATCCTACATTATAATAAAAGGATATTTAATGAAAAGCTATTTATTATCTATTATCTATTCCTTTAATTTTATTTGTATTTTATAAGTTTTAGTGTTTTATTAATTAATTGGTTTTCAATAGTTTAAGATTATTTGGTGTAATTCTTTTAATAGTATCTTTTTATCAAATATTTAGCGATATTCAGTAGCTATTCAATATCAATAGCCTTTGATTATTAGTTTATCAATAATATCTGCTTAATTCTATGACATCTCATTTTTACATTAGGCTATCTATTGCATTCAATCTTTTTAATTAACTAGTAATCGATATATCTCTATTTACCTTTAATTATGGATCAATTATCGAACGAACGATCAATTTATAAAGACTGTTTATATAATTAAGGAATACTCAATTTTCATTTAGGCATGTAATTGACAATTAATTATAATATCTCCTTTATACACAATAATTTTTAAAGTTAATTAATCTAAGTTTAATAATTCACGTAACATATAAAAATAAATAATTGAAAGGATTCAGTATCTACTTGCTTTTATCTTCGAAAGGCCTAAATTGATTATCCAATGATCGATATTCCTAAAAAAGTCAGTCCGAATGAATAAATAGGTTTCAATAATTAGTCGATATTGAATTATTAATCAGTCTTTATTTATAGATCAAAAGGCTTTTAAATAGTATAAAATCAATATAAATTGTTATTATTGTAATTTTAAAGATATTGAGTAATAAATAGGTAAGGAATTGTGAAGAATATAGAGAAATATATCCAAAAGACTGATTAATTAATACCTTTGGCTGAATATATAATTGATTATCCTAAATTTAAGGGAAT
>JAAGZN010000401.1 GCA_024206165.1 Bacteroidota bacterium | reverse complement strand
ATTAGGAACGATTTTGAAACGATCTGAGTCAATTGGCAACGAATAAGAAACCATTTTCTACGATTATGAAACCATACACAATGATACTAAAGGGCAAAATATAACTAAAATTCATATTTAGCAAACGGTAAAGTAAGGTGTAAAGGAAATAAGGAAAACAGGGGATCTGCTCGTACATTTGGACTCAAACTGAGCCTTTACCGAGGCTTTTTGGCATCTATGAAGAAAATCATTGCTTCTAGCATGATTTTGTTTGCCACTATACGCAAATGTTTATCACCAAACAAGAGTAAAGAGGCCCCCCATATTTGTACGTGAAGCGTTATTTGGCATATTTTCGCGCGTGATTTCGTGATTTAGATATTTTCGGTTCGTGAATCCGTGATCAAAGAATCCTGCGTGCAGCGTGATTTGTTGAAAATGAGGTCGTTATTCCGTGAAAAGGAGTTTTCAAGTGCGTGATTGCGTGATGCGTTCTGGTGGGGGGGCCTCAAGAAACAGGAAGCCCCGTGGAAGAAGCTTCTTGTTAAGAGTGTGTTGACCCTCTTAGGAACGCTACGCCCACAACTCTGTCCAAAATTCAGAAAACTCATATCTTGCACCATCTTGCTT
>JAAGZN010000400.1 GCA_024206165.1 Bacteroidota bacterium | reverse complement strand
CCCCAGTCTCCTTGGCGCCCTTGTCGGCCTCCTCCACCTGGGCGGCCTTGCCGAACTCTCCCTCAGCCTCCTCGACGATGATCTCCTCAGTTCCCTGGACATTCTTGATGGTCCCCTGCTCAGTCTCCTCCGCCTCGTCCACCTTGGCGCCTTCAGTGGCCACGTTCTCCTCAGAGTCCTGAGCCTCGTCGAGCCTCTCGACGAACTGCTGCTGGCGCTCCTGGACCTTCTTCTCCTTGATCTTCTCCTGGAGCTTCATCAGGAAGTCGCTGGTGCCGAAGAACCTGCTCCCAGCGGCGCCGCCCTCCGGGGCCTCGTTGCCCTCGGAAGCCCTGGAGGTCTCCAGCTGGAACGGCGGCGGCGGAGGGGGCAGCGGCACAGAGACCGGCCTCTCCTCCATTGGGAGCATCTCCACCTCGTCCTGCTCCACCTCCGCGTCCTCCTGGTCCTCCCCGATCCCAGACTCCTGCCTCGGCCGGCCCATCTCGTTGATGAAGCCGAGCATGTCCGGCTGGTAGCTGGTGTCGTCACTGGAGCTCCGGGAGGACTCGGGATCGACCTCGGTGGAAGGGGCATAGCCCGAGACCGAGCGTGGACCGGAGATGCTGGAGGAGGAGAGGGAGCTGAGCGAGATGGGCACGAGAACCGGCTTGTGGCAGATGGCGAGGTAGATCAGGACGACCGAGCCGGCGGCGAACACCATGAGCACGATGCCGGCGACGGCATAGCCGACGATCTTGACGACGCTGTAGCCGTCCTGGGAGTCGAACTCAGCGCCGAAGGACCCGTCCTCAGCCTCGGACTCCCTGCCGCTCTCCAGCTCGAACTCAGACTTGTCGGCGGCCGACGGCCGGCGGTCGGCAGGACCTGTCACCTCGTCCTTCTTCTCTGCACCAGCCTTCGTCTTGGCGGAGACCTGGATGACGTTCACCAGGACGGACGAACCGTCGGCCACCATCAAGTCGTAGACCTCGTCCCCGGCGCCGTCAGCATCCTTCACCTCCTCCGACTTGCCGAAGTCGGCCTGGCCGTTGGCGCTGTCGAGCTGGGAGGCGTCCTCAACCAACTTGTCGAAGTCGAAGTCGACCTTGCTGTTGGCACTGTCGAGCTGGGAGGCGCTGTCACCCGGCTCGTCGAGCTCCTGGACAGCATAATTGAAAAATACGTTCCAAGAATCAACTTCAACTGACCTCCTGCCTCCTGTCTCCAGCCAACGGAGAGTACTTGTAAGTGCGCCACCCCAGGACCCGCTCGATCATGGTGCAGGGCTGGACGGGGTACTCACAGGTCTTCACAGCACTGCTGATGACGTCGCAGTGGATGGGTTTCCCCCCACTCAGCTCCATCTCGTACACCGTGCACCACACGCTGGCGCTCCTCGAGACGACGTTGTAGTCGACGAGGGCCCCGAGGGCCCCGAGGGCCAGGAACCTCAACATCAGCTGCATCCTGCCAGACAGGGAGTGATCGAACCTATTACCAACCCTACCTCCTGACAGCACAGCACTAGGGAGTGAAGAGGCGCAAGGACGGGATCAGGAAGCGACCACAGAGGAGCAAGTGCCACCACGAAGTCGAGCCCCCGGCGTCCAAAACTTGTATGACGGCGCTCAACTTTCTTCCCAGGAAGTAACTTTTCCATCCTCGTGACAAATACGCAATCGTTCGTTAGTTCTAAAATGTCAAACTGGGTTGTACCATCTCTTTACGCAAGGGTGATACTCCCGGTATTAACACTGCCTGTAGGCCTAAGCCTTAGTGTTCAGTAGTATTT
>JAAGZN010000399.1 GCA_024206165.1 Bacteroidota bacterium | reverse complement strand
GCAATACGAAAAAAAAGCCTGCCCTTCTAAAAGCCCGAACGCCGACTAACCTGAGCGGCTAAGGCCCGCCGGTAAGAACCAGACTATAGGGGGCGCTAATTAGTATCCGCAACACTTAACCCCATCACCGGGCTGGATTTTTTGGGATAAATGGCAAAAATTAACAATGAGTGATGGAGAATTAGCTTATTCTAGCTTTGATAGAGCTCTAAGGAGTGTTGTTATAAACAGGTGCGAGATTAATAAAAAAACAGTTTCTTTTCACCCCACCCAAAAGCCCGTAAAGCTCTATGAATGGCTCTTGGCAAACTATGCCGAACCCGGGCAGCGAATACTCGACACCCACCTCGGCAGCGGGTCAAGCGCAATAGCCGCGCATTATGGAGGTTTTGATTTCGTCGGCATGGAGCTAGACAAAGATTACTACGACGCTGCGGTAAAGCGTTTTAACTCAGAAACCGCACAAGTCGATATGTTCGCCGCGCCATGACAGGCCGAGCCGGTTGCTGTAGAAGCTGCAAAACTGTATAAACAGAGGGT
>JAAGZN010000398.1 GCA_024206165.1 Bacteroidota bacterium | reverse complement strand
GGCGGCGAGGGCGAGGGCGCCGAGGGAGTGGATGCCGAGGATGGGAGTCCTGTCGTGCAGCAGCAGGGATCGGGACGACAGGCGGCCCATAATGAGGGACCGCGTGGGTCCACAGTGGGCCAGCAGTGGGTGGACCTCCCGTCCCGGAGGGAGGGCGGCCGGCCCCAGGTAGGTCACAGCCAGTGGCCGACAGCAGACATGAGCGATATTTATCGGACAATATCGCAGACCATCAATATCGACCCATTTGGGGCATATTCTTGTATTGCCATTGTATTGATGGAGGTTGAAAAAGTGGAAATTGTATTGCCATTGTATTGATGGTGGTTGAAAAAATGGAAATAGTATTGCCATTGTATTGATGGTGTCTGGTGACCGCCAAGATCATCTTGTGGCCCTCAATGTGCTCGTCGTCTCAGCAGACAAGAGTGACATAGGTTAAGTCTAGCTAGATTATAACTCATTGGACATCACACTGTACACAGCACTACAGTACTGCAGTGTGGTGTGTACAGCATGCTGTCCAAAGAGCAGTCGTCCATCTGTCCACCTTGTCAGGATCCAGACCAATTTCCTCTGTCCCGTCTGTTATGTCCGTATCCGGACCAAATTGGCAACAGGGATTTCTTAAATTAACAGAACATACCTTAATCTTTAAATACTGAAATGAAACTTTTTGCTTTGCGATTGACAGAAAAAGTTTGAACAGGAGAACCTCCCGATATGCTTATTTTTGGCAAAATCTTATGAGAACTGGCAAGACCATCCAGTCTCCTGCTGGCCATCAATATTCATGGAAATATCCATCAATATTGATGGAAATATCAGAAACATCCATCAATATCGGAAATATCAGAAGGGAAATATCATTGGTGTTGATATATCGGAAAATTTCGGAAGGGAAATATCATTGGTGTTGGTATTGATGCAGGATTTTGAAGGATGGAAATATTGGTATTGGTGTATCGGAAGGCCAGTAGGCATATCGCTCATGCCTGCTCCACCGTCCTTGTCATCTCCAGCGCCGAGCAAGGGGACAGCATCAGCATGCATGATGACGAGGAGGTCCCGCACAACACAACACAATGCCATGCATCACAGACTGTATGATGCAGTGTAATGCAATGCAATGCGTGCTTGCTG
>JAAGZN010000003.1 GCA_024206165.1 Bacteroidota bacterium | reverse complement strand
GAACTTAGCTGAATATTTTGTTAATTTCCACTTTGGTTTTCCTAACCAATGGTCTAAACTTTCTCTAATGGCTTTTAATGTTTCTCCTATTGGTTCTGATTTTATTTGAACTAGGTCGATATCTTCTGAATATCTAGCTGGAGGATTAAAATATAATTTGTTTAGTGCTGTTCCTCCTTTGAATGCTAGCTTAGATTTTATAATGGGATTATTATAAAGATCTATTAGTGCTCTGCTTATTATTAAGTCTTGTTCTACTTTCTCTGAAGTTTTCCAGGGAGCAAATTTTTTCCAGTCTCTCACTATATTTTCTGGTATCATAAGTCACTTTCAATTTTTGTGTTTTCTATTATCATCCATTTTTCATTTTTAGAACATCCTTTATTGTTATTTTTTGTAGATAATGGTACATATACAAGTTTTTTTGAGGAAAGATATTGTTGTATAATTTCAATTAATTTTAATTTGTTTTCTTCTTCCATTGTATCTATTTGTTCTAATATGTATCCTAATCTTTGTACCCATGATCTTTGTCCAGATAATTTTATCATTTCTAGCAATTTTTTTGGTTCCATTGTTTCAATTAGTTCACTTAATATAGTTGCTACATTATTTAATCCCGCACATTTATGTGGAAATAAAAGTATGTCCATTGCTGTTGCTTCTGGTGATGAAATGTTTAAATATCCTGTTTTTACTACTTTTTGTTGTATTGGAATGTGATCTATTGATTGTTTATAGGTAAATAATATTCTTATATGACCACATTTTATATTTCTTACTTTTGTCTTGTTTATTACAACTTGATATAGCATTGGTTTTTGATGAGAGGCTCCGTGATATTTTGCTGCAGAAAGAAGAGCTACATAATATTTGGTTTTTAGATGTTGCATGAGAATTGGTATTAGTTCTTGACTAGGTAAACATCCTAAGTCTCTATGCTCTGGAGGTATTATTATGTATAAATTTTTAAGAGGTCTAATTATTTCATTTTTCTTTTTTGCTCTGGAAATAGAAGCTGAAATTTGAGATTTTGAGGCATTCATTTCTTTCATCGCTTCTTCAATTGTAAAGTGGTATTGACCATACAAGATTAATTTTTCAATATATTTTCTTAAAGTAAGCATTCCCTGTAAATAACGTTTTTCGTCATCTTGAAGGAATGTTAACTTTTTATGTTGAGAATATCAAATTTTATTAGATTTTTATTGAATAGAATTGATTTTTGCAGCTTTTATAAGGTTATCTAATATTTTTAATAAAGGTTCCTTTTCTTTTTCTGGTAATTTCATGATATTCTGAAATCTTTCTAGCATTTTTTGGGCCTGTTGCAAAAACTAAAAAAAGATCAAAATCTTTCTTGTAAATCCGGAGAATCTTCTTTTAAGAGGCTAATAAATTATTGGTAATTAGACGTATTTCTCCTGTAATTCCTTGACCATATTTCCACATATCTAGCTGACCTTTTTTAAACATCCTCATCATTTCAAAGCCTTTTATTGTAGCATAAGCTGTCTTATTTGTTTTAAATCCTAAAGTTGGTTTTATTAGCCGTTTTAGTTTTCCATGATCTGATTCTATTATATTATTTAAATATTTCACCTGGCGATGAATTATTGATTTTGAACATTTTTTTAGTGTTTTTAATTCTTCGAGAGCTTTATTATAAGTTGGATTTTTATCTGTATTTATTATTTTAGGTTTTTCCCAGTCTTCTAATTTCCTCAAGGCTTTATTCAAAAATCGTTTTGCTGATTTTGTATTACGGGTAGAAGATAAATAAAAATCTATTGTATTTCCATCCTCATCTACAGCTCTATATAAGTATTTCCAAACTCCTTTAACTTTAATATATGTTTCATCAACATACCAAGTCTTGCTATAAGAGGGTTTCCAATACCATTTTAATTTGTCTAAAATTTTGGGAGCATAATATATTACCCATCTATATATCGTTGTATGATCAACATTAACACCTCTTTCTTCCATCATCTCTTCCAAATCTCTATAGCTAATTCCATACTTACAGTACCATCTTACAGCCCATATTATTATATCGTATTTGAAGTGACGTTGTTTAAAGAGATTCATATCTAAATTGTTTTATAAAATAGATACAATTTAACTTTATTTTTCATCTTTTGCAACAGGGCCCAAACTGTTGCATCATCAACTCTAAACCAGAAACCTATAAATAGCTGGGTTGTATATGTTCTATAATATATTAGTAAACATAATAATTGATTTTCTAAGCTTCCTATGCCCTAAGGCCTACCATCTAGTTTTTTCTTCTTCAAGTGTTTTTTATTCCATATAGGTTGGAGTTTCTTTATTATATCATTGAATTTCCCAGGGCT
>JAAGZN010000397.1 GCA_024206165.1 Bacteroidota bacterium | reverse complement strand
TGATTTATTACATCTTGCTCATTTGAAAAAGTCTTGTTAAATTCTATAAAAGTCATATTTATAATCCTTTGTTTTTAATATTATAAATATAATATACTTAATTATTTACACATTGTAAAGGTATTATTCCGTTATTTTTTAGGTGTTGTTATATTTATTTTATTAAGGAGTATATTTTCTTAGAGGTTGAGATTATAATAATGCTAGAAATTATTTAATTTTTTTACTTTGTAATAGGGGGAGTATTTTTAGGGAAACTACTTGTAGAGGAGAAGAGTGATTAGTATTTAGTTGCTATTTTAATACTATAGTGGCTATATGTAAGGTATCGTGGTGATTTTCTATAAATATAGATTTCATGTTTTGCGTATCATGAGAAGAATAAAAAGGTGACGATTATGTTGATGAAAAAGATTATTTCTATTGCTATTTTTTCTGTATTTTTTTTCTAGGTTTTGAATTTTGAGGTTTATGCGCTGCATCTAAGTGTAATGTACCCCTTTTAGTCAAGAAAAAAATGGGAGAGTTTTATAAAGCAACTTTAAGTTCTTTATGATAATATTGATTAGGTGTTAAATAATTAAGGCTCTGATGTGGAAAATCATAATTATAATCATTTA
>JAAGZN010000396.1 GCA_024206165.1 Bacteroidota bacterium | reverse complement strand
TTCCTTGTTCTGCCAGTGTGCGATGTAGTGTTCTGCCAGTGTGTGGTGTAGTACACTCATAATAAAAATAAACAAGCGGCCTTACGGCCGCCCCGGTACCAGACCCTAACGGACCGGTTTGTTGATGTGACCAGTCATTTCCCTTGACCAGTTAGCACATTTAGCAGGCCTTTGGCCTCGGCCAGGGGCCTTCGGCCTCGGTCAGGGGCCTTCGGCCTCGGCCGGGGGCCTTCGGCCCCGCCCAGGGGCCTTCGGCCCCGGCCAGGGGCCTTCGGCCCTGGCCGGGGGCCGATTTTTGTGGGTATTTGTGTGTATTTGTATTTTTTACAAATACGATTTGTGGATTTTTTGGGTCGCGGTAGCAAGACGGTCATTTTGAAATATCAAGTTTTTGTCTCCGACTTCGTTTAGTCCATCCGATTTAGCCATTTTCGCAAATTTTCGCGATTTTCGCGATTTTTTCGCGACTTCATCTACTTGGGGTAGACTTTTTTTCATTTTTAAACGGTTTTTGGATCTATGGAAAAACAGACAGGGGTTCCATTTAATAAACTTTAATCACCGACCACTCGATCATGGAGAAGACGGGTGTGACACACAGACACACACACAGGCAGACAGAATTCCTCAAATGTAGACCAGACCCGCCGGTCGGCGGCGGGTCTGGTAAAAATACAAATACACACAAATACCCACAAAAATTGGCCCCCGGCCAGGGCCGAAGGCCCCCGGCCAGGGCCGAAGGCCCCCGGCC
>JAAGZN010000395.1 GCA_024206165.1 Bacteroidota bacterium | reverse complement strand
ATAACGTTGTTTTCCTTTTGCCTTTCCATCTTTTGTGCATACATTATGATGGCATTTAGGGCATTGTTTGTTTATCATTTGTATTTTTTGCTTTGGTGAATATACAAATTTACCAAAACTATTCTTTAGTAGCAATACCTTATTTAAGCATGATGTAGATTTTGTATATAATTCATCATTTAAAAAATTGTGTATATTTAGAAAATTTGGTATAAAACAAAAAAAGCTTGAATTTTCATAAATTAAAGCTAATGAAAATATTAATGAAATACTGAGAAAAAGAAAGCATTTAAATTCTATATTAGATATAAATGAATTTAAATGTTTGTATTGGCTAAGAGTAGTATTTTCTTTAGTATTTATTTTTTTAAAATATTTTTTATTAAAATAGTTATATTTTATTTTTTTTGTTTAAAAATTTGCAATCTATATTCTTATATTTATTGCAACAGCTTAATAAGATGCAAAATAATAATATTTTATTCTTCTTAAATATATACAAATGATTGATTGGATTATACATATATTTTATTTTTTAGTTTTATTTCATTTTAAAATTAATGATAATTTGTATTATATTTTCTAAACAAAAAATTTATTAATTTTAAAACCAAGTTAAATATTAAAAAAATAAAAATATTATCAATATATTATTTCTAAAATTAATATTTTTTTTGAGTAATACTCATTAAATAGATATATTAGAGTATTATTTTTTTATTATTGAATAAAGTTCATGAATCATTTAAAAAAATTATATAAATCTTATTTAAAGAATTTTTCTAATCCTATTATGCATCTAATAAACTTGCATATCATATTCTTTATTCTATTAGTATTTATAAAAGTACTTTTCATTATAATTAATAGATTTGATTTATATAATTACTTATTAAATAATTTAATCATTTCCCCTTTTTGGTCCATCTTTATTAAGCAACCATGGGTCATATTTACATATTTTCTAGTTAATACAAGTCTTTCTTTTCTATTAATAAACATGTTATTATTATATAGATTTGGAAAAATGCTTGCTCAATTTATAAATTTGAAACATTTTTTCTCTATTTATTTTTCCTCTATAATATTTATCGGAATATTTTATACTTCTATTTCATTTTTTAAAATTACAGATTCAGCATTAATGGGTTGTTTGCCAGTAATTTATTCAATTATTTTTGCGACTATTACTTTTGCTCCTAATTATCCTGTAAATTTATTTTTTTTAGCAACTATTAAATTGCGATATTTAAGTATATTTTTTATCTTGATTTCTATATCCAAATTGTCTGAAGGTAGAATAGGTTTAGGATGTATTGAATTGTTTGGTGCTTTGTGGGGGTATATTTATATTAAATTATTATCTAAAGGAATTGATTTAGGAAAGCCTTTTAGTTTTATATATAATGTATTTGGTAAAATATTTAGTTCACATAAAAATAAATCAGGAGATATTTATGTTAGCTATAAACGAAAAAGAAAAAAATAATGTTTAGATTACTCACTGAGGGTATATTAAAAGTTTTTGATTCAGGAATATCAAATATGCGTCAACTTATTAGGCGATTATATTTGCAATTTTTATTAGATATGATATTTTTTATATTAATGTGTCTTGTTTCTTTTATAGGGTTGCTATTATTAGGAATTTCTGGTTCTTTATACTTAGGTGAAATTTTAGGTAGTACCTATAAAGGATTTTTCATTATTGGCATTTGTTATTCAATTATATTTTTATTTTTTCTTCTTTTTATTAAAATGTTTGTCAAGAATGATTGATACAATTAACATTATATAGATAGATATTTCAAAAATAAAATTATGGGGAATTAGATTTTTATAGTTTTAAGATCATTAATATATTTTATAATTTCTAAAGCATTAGTGGCAGCTCCCTTCCTTATATTATCAGCAACAACCCACATATTCAAAGCTTTAGGATGATCTAAATCCTTTCTTATTCTTCCAATTCTAACTAAATCACAATTATTTGCATCAATAGGCATTGGATATTCATTTTTAAAAGGATCATCTACAACTTTTAATCCTTCTGTATTTTTTAATAAGTCTCTAATTTCTGAAAGATTAAATTCTTCTTGTAGTTCAAGATTAACAGATAAAGAATGGCAATTAGCAATAGGTACTCTTACCGCAGTTGCAGTAATTTTAATATTATGATCATCAAGTATCTTTTTAGTTTCATTTATTATTTTTAATTCTTCTTTAGAATAACCATTATCTAAAAAATTATCAATATGAGGAATTAAATTAAGGTCTATTTTATGAGGATAATATTTATTAGAGTCAAATTTATTTTTTCTTTCATAATCTAATTGATCTAGGGCTTTTTTACCACTTCCACTTACCGCCTGATAAGTTGAAATTACTATTCTTTTGATTTTAAAATTATCATAAATAGGTTTAAGAGCCATTACTAATTGTATTGTAGAGCAATTAGGATTTGCAATTATTTTATCTTCATTAGTAATTAAATTGCCATTAATTTCTGGAACAATAAGTTTTATATTAGGATCCATCCTCCATTGAGAAGAATTATCGATAACAAAGATATTTTTTTTAGCAAAAATTGGTGCCCATTCTTGCGATACTTTAGAGCCTGCAGAAAAAATAGCGATATCAGGTTTAAAATTAAGAGCTTCTTGAAGAGTGACAATTTTATATTTTTTATTGCTAATATTAATAATTGTTCCTTTAGATTTAGGAGAAGCAGCTGTTATTATTTTATCAAAAGATAAACTTTTTTCTTCTATAATCTCTAATAATTTCCTTCCTACAAGTCCAGTTGCTCCAATTATTGCTAATTTCATATTATTATTGTACTTTAATTCTTAAACAAAATATCTTATTTATCTATTTACAAAATTGTATATTAAAAAATGGAAGATATCAACCATAGCTAATTTTATAAATATAATAGCATAAATATATATTAAATGTTAATTAAATGCATTGATAATTGCTATTTATATTTGGATAATTTGTTTAATGAAGTAAATTTATATAATTTTGTAAATATCTTCGATAAAGATACAAAAGTTTAATTAATATAACTGTATGAATACAATACAACAATTAATAAGAAAGGGCAGAAAACGTATTATTAGCAGATCTAAATCACCCGCTTTAGGTAGTTGTCCACAAAGAAAAGGTGTTTGTCTTAGAGTATATACAACAACTCCAAGAAAGCCTAACTCAGCAATGCGAAAAGTAGCAAGAGTAAGGCTTACAAATAACAAAGAAGTAAATGCTTATATACCAGGAGAAGGCCATAATTTACAAGAACATTCAATTGTTTTATGTAGAGGTGGAAAAATAAAGGATTTACCTGGTGTTAACTATACAATTGTTAGAGGGGCATTGGATACTAATGGAGTAGAAAATAGAAACCAAGCAAGATCTAGATATGGATCTAAAAAGCCAAAGAAGAAATGATAATATTATAAATTTTGAACTAAATAAATCCAATAAAAATAAACTATGAGAAAAGGGAGCCCTAAAAAAAGATATTTGCAAGGAGATCCGCGATATAATGATCCATCAATAACTAAGTTTGTTAATTGTTTAATGAAAAGTGGGAAAAAGAATTTAGCATTTTCTATTTTTTATGGAGCTATCGATCTGGTTACAGAAAAATCTGGAGAAGCGGGCTTAGATATTTATAAAAAAGCACTTAATAATATAATACCAATGTTGGAAGTTAAAAGAAAAAGAATAGGAGGAGCAACCATTCAAGTTCCAATAGAAGTTAGAGCAAGTAGAAAATCGGCATTAGGAATAAGATGGTTAATTGAAGCATCAAGAGGTAGAGGAGAACATACAATGAAGGAAAGATTGGCTGCAGAAATAATCTCAGCAGCTGCAGGGGAAGGTAATGCAGTAAAAAAACGGACAGGTGTGCATAAAATGGCAGCTTCTAATAAAGCATTTTCTCATTTTAAATTTTAAATATAAACTATGACAAAGAAGGATCTTACTTATTTGAGAAATATTGGCATCATGGCTCATATTGATGCAGGAAAAACAACGACAACAGAAAGAATATTATATTATACGGGTTTAACTCACAAAATTGGCGAAGTACATGATGGAGGAGCAACAATGGACTGGATGGAGCAAGAGCAAGAAAGGGGAATAACAATTACTTCTGCAGCAACAACAACCTTTTGGAAATATCCTACTAATCAAGGCAATTCGATTCCAGAAACTAAAGAATATAAAATAAATATCATTGACACTCCTGGTCACGTTGATTTTACTGTTGAAGTAGAACGATCTTTACGTGTATTAGATGGAGCAGTTGCTTTATTTTGTGCGGTCTCAGGAGTAGAACCGCAATCGGAGACAGTATGGAGGCAAGCTGATAAATATAAAGTGCCCAGAATTTGTTTTATTAATAAAATGGACAGATCTGGTGCTGACTTTTTTAATGCTGTAAATGAAATTAAAAGTAAATTAGGTGCTAATCCGGTTCCTTTACAAATTCCTATTGGTAGCGAAGATGATTTTAAAGGGGTAGTAGATTTAATTACAAATGAAGCTATTATTTGGAATGAGGAGGATAAAGGAATGACTTATAAAATTATTCCTATTCCAGAAGATCTTAAAGATACTGTTGTAGAATGGAGACAAAATCTTATAGAAAGTGTTGCAGAATATGATGATCAATTATTAGAAAAATTCTTTGATGATCCTAATTCTATAACTAAAAATGAAATAATGGTCGCAGTTCGGAAAGCTGTTATCGATCTCTCTTTTTCCCCAGTTTTATGTGGTTCTGCTTTTAAAAATAAAGGGGTACAGTCCCTATTGGATGCTGTATGTGCATATTTGCCTTCTCCATTAGATTTACCGCCTGTAGAAGGTGAAGATCCAGATACTAATGAAACAAAAATTAGAAAACCTGATTCTAGTGAGCCATTTGCCGCTTTAGCTTTTAAAATTACTACAGATCCTTTTGTTGGAAGACTTGCTTTCATGAGAGTATATTCTGGGCAATTAAATTCAGGTTCTTATGTTTTAAATAATAGAACTGGAAAAAAAGAAAGAATATCTCGTTTAATGCAAATGCATTCAAACAAACAAAATGCTATAGATAGAATAGAAGCAGGTGATATTTGTGCTTGTGTTGGGTTTAAAAATATTAAAACAGGTGATACTCTCACATCAGAAAAAGATAAATTAATATTAGAATCAATTACTTTCCCTGAGCCAGTAATTGGATATGCTATTGAACCTAAGACTCAAGCTGATGTTGATAAATTATCTGCGGCTATTGGAAAATTGATTGAAGAAGATCCAACATTAAGAGTTGAAACTAATGATGAAACAGGTCAAACTATATTGAGAGGGATGGGGGAACTTCATTTAGAAATTATATTAGACCGATTAAAAAGAGAATTCAAAGTAGAAGTAAATCAAGGAGCCCCACAAGTAGCATACAAAGAAGAATTAACAGTTTCAGTTGAGCATAAAGAAGTTCATAAAAAGCAATCAGGAGGTAGAGGTCAATTTGCTGATATAGTGTTTGAATTAGGACCAAGAGATGATGGAAAGCCTGGGTTAGAATTTGTAAATGAAATAGTTGGTGGAGCTATACCTAGAGAATATATTCCATCTATTCAAAAAGGTTTTGAGTCAGCTATGAGAAATGGTCCTCTTGCTGGATATCCTTTAGATTCTATGAAAGTAAGATTATATCATGGTTCTTTTCATGATGTAGATTCAGATTCTCTGTCTTTTGAAACTGCTGCAAGAATAGGTTTTAAGGAAGCTGCAAAAAAAGCTTTTCCTGTAATTTTGGAGCCTATTATGTCAGTTGAAGTTGTTACTCCAGATGAATATACTGGACCTGTATCGGGTGATTTAAATAAAAGAAGGGGGATAATGAAAGGAATGGAAATGAAAGGAGGCGCTCAAACAATAAAAAGTGATGTTCCTCTTTCTGAACTTTTTGGCTATGTTACTGAATTAAGAACTCTTACATCTGGAAGAGCTTCAGCAACTTTGACTTTTGCTCATTATGCTCAAGTACCTAAAAATATAGCTGAGACAATAATTGAAAAAGAAGGATAAACTATAAATCAATAAAAAATATTTTATTATGGATCAAGAAATGAGGATTAAATTAAAATCTTATGATTATAATTTGATAGATAAATCTGCTGAAAAAATTGTTAAGGCTGTTAAAGTTACAGGCGCTGTTGTTAGTGGACCTGTGCCTATGCCTACTTCTAAAGAGATTTTTACTGTTAATAGATCACCACATGTTAGTAAGGAATCTAGAGAGCAGTTTCAAATGTGTACTTATAAACGTTTGATTGATATATATTCTAGTAATCCTAAGACTGTAGATGCTCTTATGAAATTAGAGTTGCCTAGCGGTGTTGATGTTCAAATCAAAGTTTAGAGTTGATAGGCACATTTCTATTTTCTAAATTTGGTTTAATTCAAAGCTTATTGTCTTAATATTTAAATTTACAGTAAGCTTTTTTATTTTAATTAGTCTTCTCTTCCTCTTCATAAATATTGGTTAACATTAATGAAGCTTGATTTTCTTGATTCATTAATTCCATCTCTATCTCTACCAAGTCGTTATTTTTTTTAATTAAATATCCTCTTTTCTCAAATTTTTTATAACAACGAGTTTTATATAAATATTTAATTCCTTCATATAGAATTAAAAACAAGATTAAGCCCACTAATACTATTGTAATAATAAAGAAATTATTATCTCTCAAAGATTGAGAATTTTTAAAGCAATTATTTTGAGAATTGTTTAAGTTCTCCAGAATATCGATTTTAGAGATAAAGGAATCTATTTTACTGTTCAAAGAATTTACTACGAATTCTAAGTTTGTTATATTATGTTGTAATTGTTTAATTAGTAATTCTTGAGAATTTAATTTTGATGTAATATTTTTATATTCAATATTTGTTGTGTTAAGTTTTAAGCATACAGGATTATATATAAAATAAGAGTCATTATTAAATTCCCTTTCATCTGGACATTCTATTTCTGAATAAACTAAAAACATATTTTTATCTGAAAGACTATTAATAGTTTTAAAGCTTGATGTAAATAAAAATAATTTAAATAGCTTATTATTTTTAATTTTAGAAGTATAATAGGGGATATCTATATTAGATTTATATTTTATATTTTTGGTATTATATGGATTTGATGGTGAACAATTAAATATAAGTATGATAAATTTAAAATAATAAAATAATAAATGATACGATTTCATACTATTGAATTATATATTTTAGGACTACTATTTAAATGTTTGATAACAAAATTTACTTTCCTTTAAATAAGAGTTAGTGCAATATGGACATTTATTTTTATATTTTTTATTTTGTTGAGTTTTTTTTATACAATTTAAGCAAACTAATTTATCACAATCTGGTTTTTGGCAATTAAAGAAATGAGAAGACCAATCATTAATTTCTTGACAAATATCACATTCCTTATACTTATTTATTCTTCTAATTTGTTTTTCTGAACATGTTTTTAAGTTTTGTTGATGCATTTCCTCTTTATTAGAAAGATCAAAAAAATAACAGACTCCTTTAAATGGTATATAAAGTTTTGACTCTTTTTTATTAAATAGATATTCTATTTTATCTGAAATTTCATTCATATTTATCCAAGTTCCACCATAATCTTTTCTAATTTTGATATTACTTGATTGCCATTCCCAAAATTGCCAAATATAAATATCCTTTTCATTTCTTTTGATTTTAATATATTTATTTGAATTCCTTCTTAATTTTCTGATATTGCCCGTTTGGATATTTGTTTGGACTAAAGTATCTAGATTTAAAATATACTCTGTATTCTTATTTTTATATTCAATAATATTTTGTTTTGAAGATCTATAATTACGTTCTAATAATTTATTTAGTTGTTTTGGAATATCAATCCAAATTTCAAAATTAGGACCTTTCTCTAAATATTGCCAATTGAAAGTATAATTAAAGTCTATATTATTTATAAGCTGATTATTTACATTTACTTGTTCTTTTATATTAACTTTTTCATCTATTGAATTGGTTTGTTTTTCTTCATTATCTTTAATAGGATTGGAAGTTAAAAGTACATGATTTTTGATTTTATTTATTACATATTCATCTACTTTACTTTGTTTTAAATAATAAAATATTAATGTTTTCAAAAAGTTAGGTTTAAGATTCAAATCGGCAATTAAATCTTTAACACTAAATTTATTTTCTAATTCTAAATTTTGAATTAATTTTTTAACATCCTTAATACTTATATTTTCTATACCTCCTAATATTTTATGTAGCTCTTCAATCCTTTTTCTATATAATTCAATTATTTTTTCAGCTTTTTGTGGATTTTTTTGAAACGATTGTCTGATATTATTTTCATTTATATAAGGTAAGATACAAGATTCAAAATATGCTTTTCCTAAGTTATTTTCTTCTATTATTTCATTGATATCTTTTGTAACTGACTTTTTTTGAAAATTATTACAGTTAATCAATAGCAATAAACAGAATAGCGAATAAACTTTAAAAATTAATGACTTAAACATAACTATCTAGTAAGGATTTAAACAATGCTTGAATCTATAAAAATATATATAATTTACGAATATTTTATTTTTAAATAATTTGTTATGTATAACAATAGTTATAACGGAACACGATTTAAAAGTTCTTGAAAAAGTTAAATATAAAATTATATGAATGAAAAATTTAATTATCCATATTTATTAAATTACTATTTGAATCTTCTGTTATGGATTGAGGATATTTAGTGATCTTATGGGTATCTAAATCTTTTATAATAATATCGTTATTCTTATTAACTACTGAAACTTGGTTTTTTAAATGAGGGGATAACTTATTTTTACATTCATCCATAATATTTGTTATTTCTTTGGCTATTTCTTTTGCTTCATTACAGGCTAAAATAATATCCTTTATATCATTTTTAATTAGATTTCTATCTTTTAAATTTTTATTCATTTCTTCAATATAATTAATAAGCATTTTATAATGTAAATCCATTATTTTTCGTTTGGTTTCTTCTATTTTATTTTTAGCTCTATTTTTCTTATTATCCTTAAAAATTTTTTTTATTGATTTCAACAAATCAGTATAGTCTTCTTTTTTCAAATTTTCATTTAAAGAATCACTATAATTATTAAACAATTTTATATTTTGTAGATCTGACATTAAGTCTAATTCTAAGCTTTCTTTATCTTTATTAATATTGTTAATAAAAGTATTATCTTTTATATTTTCTAAAGTTTCATTAAACTTATCCTGGCTGATTAATTCTATATCTTCAGTTCCTTGTTCAATATCTTCATCTGTAACATTTTGAATTTTTTTATGTGGATTAATTAAAGAAAAAGTAAATAAAAAAAGCTTATTTGGAGGAATTTCTTTTTGATCATCATCTTTTTGTTTCAAGAAGTTCAAAAGTTTTGTATATAAGTTTTTATTCTTTTGAAGTTGAGTCATATAAGTTTTTAAAAGTTTGTAAGTTCCAGCTTGAGTTTCTTCATTTTTAATTATCCTAGATAACTCTAATAAATACTCTTGATTTAGATAAATTAATCTAAAAGGGTGAAAATTTTGTTGATTTTCTTTTTTAAGATCTGAAAGTTGCTTTTCTATTTCAGATAACTTTTCGGTTTGTTTTTTTAATATTTTAGATTTGTTTTGTTGAATTATAGTCTTTTTATCATTCAGATCATCTTTTCTTTTATTTGACTTTTCTTTTAAATTTAGCAGATATTTCTTTTGTTTTGAAATATTATCTTTGTTCTCTGAATTTGTATTTTTACTTCCTGTTAATTGGGTAATAGTTTTTAATATAGTATCTGTTGTTTTCAGTATCTTATTAACTAAAATTATAGTATCATCAATCCCATCTACTGCTTCATCAAATTCTTCCAAAGTAACTGGGAGGTCAAAAGCTTCAAAACAAGCATCAATTGCAGCTGCTAAGCTTGTTGCTTCAGCAAATTTTGTAAATTTATCTAGAGCTACTCTAAAATCATGAACCACTTTGCCTATTTTTTGTGTAACTACTTCTACTTTTTCGACAACTACATCTGCTTTTTTAGCTATAGTATGTACTCCCTTTTCAACTTTTTTGGCATCAGATTTTATATTACTATCTACTTTCTTTATATCCTTAGATACATTATGTTCAACCTTTGTTACTGCATGATGAATATGATGTATAAGTTTTTTAAAATGTAAATGTAATTTTCCAGCATCAAAATTTCCTTTATGTATAAATTTTGTTTGATAATCTGAATTATTACTTTTTTCCCTATTTTTTTTTAAATCCTGAGATTTGGTAATTTTTATTTGACTTTTATCATTGCGATAATTTGTTTTATTAAAGCAAGAGATAGAAGCTATTAAAATTAATATTTTTACAATTATTTGATTTATAGTTATAGATTTTTTTAATAACATAGTTTGAATTTTAGGAGATGTTGTAATTTAATAAAATGATAGCACTTTATGCAATAAGTATTTATATTTTAAGTTTAATATATAAAAATTTATATTGAAATTTATGATTTGTATATAAATGAAGTTAATACTTTGGATAAAATTATTTTATGATAATAAATTTCTTTAGTAACTAATTAATTACAACGGAAATTATTAAATTAGCCTATATTTTAATATTTTCTAATTATATATTATTCTATTGGAAATTTTTATTTAAATAGATTTCTTGACATTGTTCATGGTATGTATTACTTCCATTTGAAGAATATCTGATAATCGGTCTTTTCTGTATGAAAACAACCCGTTTTAGATACATCTTGATATACGTCGAGTATATAATTACATAAAAACTATATTGATGCAATTTATTTCAAAAATTTTAAATACTTTAAGACAAATTATTTCTATAATTATTTTTAAACTTTCAGGCTGGTCTAATACAAGTCGAATTAATATGAAGGATTTTAAAAAAGCTGTTATAATTGGAGCTCCACATACAAGTTATTGGGACACATTTTGGTCTGTTTTGTGGTTATATTCATATCTGCCTTTTCAAAAAAAATATGGACTATTCAAAATTGAAGCAAATAAAAGTTTTTGGGGCGCTTTATATAGATCAATGGGAGGTATTCCAATAGATAGAAATAAAAAAGAAAAGGAAATTAAAAATAAAAGCACAGTGTCGATAATATCTGAATCTTTAAAAAATATGGAAGAAGGATTAATTTGCATTTCACCTGAAGGAACACGAAAATTAAATAATAAGTGGAAAACAGGCTTTTATTATATTGCTTTAGAGGCTAAAGTTCCTATTATATTAGGCAGGCTTGATTATAAATTAAAAGAATGTGGATTAGAAAAAGTAATATATCCTTCTGGAAATTTTAATGAAGATATTAAAATAATTAATGAATTTTATAAAAATGTTCAAGGAAAATATCCAAATAAATTTTCTGTTCATAAATTAGAGGAACAAATAACTGCATAAATTGTTAAATTAAATGTCAGCAATAATTTTAGATGGTAAAAAGTTATCAGAAGAGATATATCAATTACTTATAAAAAAAATTGATTCATTAGAAAAAAAAATAAAAAGATTACCCAAAATATCTATAATTTTAATAGGTGAAGATATTGCTAGCCATACTTATGTAAATTATAAAGCAAAAGCTTGTTTGAAGATAAATATCAATTATGAGATAATTAAAAGGCCTTCATCAATAACTCAAAAAGAATTAATCAATGAAGTAATTAAGCTAAATAAGGATGATCATGTAGATGGTATTTTAGTGCAATTACCCTTGCCAGATCATATAAATATAAATTCAATAATAAATACTATAGATCCAACAAAAGATGTAGATGGATTTCATCCTGTCAATTATGGTAAAATGGCTTTGGGCTTGCCTTGTCATAAGCCTGCTACTCCATCAGGAATTCTAGAATTTTTTAAAAGTTATAGAATTGAGACAAAAGGAAAGAATTGTGTAGTTATTGGAAGAAGTAGAATAGTAGGGGCCCCAATGAGTATTATGATGTCATCTCCAACTTATCCAGGCAATTGCACTGTCACTTTATGTCATAGCCAAACTAAAAATATAGAAAAATTTACAAAACAAGCTGATATTCTAATTTCTGCAATAGGAAAAAATAAATTTATTAATGGAGAAATGATAAAAAAGGGAGCAGTAGTGATTGATGTAGGGATAAATAAAGTACCAGATAGTACTAAATCAAAAGGATATAGATTGGAAGGAGATGTAATTTTTGATGAAGTCTTTCAAAAAACAAGTTATATAACCCCAGTTCCTGGTGGTGTGGGTCCCATGACTATTGCTGCGTTGTTGAAAAATACTTATAATGCAGCTTATGATAAATCTATGAACAAATAAGAAAATTGATATTTAAGTTTTTAAAGATACTTTAACTAATTAATTTAATATTTATTAAAAGTTGATTTTACATCAATAATTTCCATTGTCTGATAAAATTTTGAAATCTATTAGAGGCTGTAAATTAAGGTATTGCTACTAAAGAATAGTTTTGGTAAATTTGTATATTCACCAAAGCAAAAAATACAAATGATAAACAAACAATGCCCTAAATGCCATCATAAGGCATTGCTACCTAATTATAGATAAATAATTATTTCTTTTAGCAATTAATAGCCTTATAGAATATTCTAGCATTTTTACACATTTACTATAACACTTAGATTTTCTTCTCATTCTAGCTAAATAATGTCGGAATAAACT
>JAAGZN010000394.1 GCA_024206165.1 Bacteroidota bacterium | reverse complement strand
TGTCACTAAGTTTCATGGGAACTTATAAGAAACCCTCAAAGTAATAAGTGCTAGGCTGTTCCCATGGACAGAACAGTAGTAATACGTATGTTTACAACGCTATATAGCAAATGGAATCGTTTTATTCCACGCAAAAGGCGTACTTTAAAAGAAATTGAGGTTAACTCTTATTGCGGGGCTAAGTTTTCACTAAATTTCATGGGGAAAAATTATAAACCCTCAGTGTAATGAGTTCTAGGCTGTTCCCATGGATAGAACTGTTGTTATACGCATGTTTACAATGTTTTAGAGCGATAAGAATAGTTTTACTCCATGTGAAAGGTGTACTTTATCAGAAATTGAGGTGAACTCTTATTGTTGGGCTAAGTTTTCAAGTAGTTTCATGGGGAACTATAAGAAACCCTCTGTGTAATAAGTTCTAGGCTATTCCCATGGACAGAAGTGTTGTAATACGTATGTTTACAACGTTTAAGAGCTAACGGAATCGTTTTATTCCACGCAAAAGGCGTACTTTACAAGAAATTTGAGGTGAACTCTTAGTTCGGGACTAAGTTTTCACTAAGTTTCATGGGGAACTATAAGAAACCGTTGAAGTAATAAGTTCTAGGCTGTTCCCGTGGTCAGAACTGTTGTAATACGTATGTTTACAACGTTTTAGAGCAAACAGAACCTTTTATTCCATGGGAAATGCATACTTTACAAGAAATTGAGGTGGTCTCTTATTGCGGGGCTAAGTTTTCACTAAGTTTCATGGGGAACTATAAGAAACCGTTGAAGTAATAAGTTCTAGGCTGTTCCCATGGACAGAACTGTTGTAATACGTATGTTTACAACGTTTTAGAGCAAACAGAACCGT
>JAAGZN010000393.1 GCA_024206165.1 Bacteroidota bacterium | reverse complement strand
CGGCGGCGGCGGCATCGATATCCTCGATGGTGGCGCGAATACAGATACAGCAGATTATAGCGCAGCTGCAGGCGGTGTGACAGCCGATCTTGGTGCTGGTAATGCGACAGATGATGGTGATGGCGCAAGCGATACATTGATTTCGATTGAGAATATCACAGGTTCTGCGAATGCGGATGATCTGACAGGCTCGAGTACAGCAAACACAATTTTAGCTGGTGGCGGCAATGATACATTGATCGGTGGCGGCGGCATTGACGTGCTTGATGGTGGTGCAAATGTCGATACGGTTGATTATAGCGGCGCAGCTGGTGCAATTGTTGTTGATCTGGGTGCAGGTAATGCAACGAATGATGGTGATGGCGCAAGTGATACATTGACAGATATTGAGAATGTCATTGGTACAGGCGGTGCTGATGATATCACGGGTTCAACAGCAGCTAATGTGATCACAGCAGGTGCAGGTAATGATACGCTAACTGGTGGCGCAGGAACAGATGTGTTAGATGGTGGCGCAGATATTGATACAGTTGATTATAGCGGTGCAGCAGGCGGTGTGACCGCTGACTTGGGCGCAGGTAATGCGACGAATGATGGTGACGGCGCAAGCGACACATTGACAGATATTGAGAATATTATTGGTTCAGGTAATGCCGATGATCTGACAGGTTCTGGCGTTGCCAATACAATCACAGCAGGCGCAGGTAATGATACTTTGGCCGGCGGCGGCGGCATCGATATCCTCGATGGTGGCGCGAATACAGATACAGCAGATTATAGCGCAGCTGCAGGCGGTGTGACAGCCGATCTTGGTGCTGGTAATGCGACAGATGATGGTGATGGCGCAAGCGATACATTGAT
>JAAGZN010000033.1 GCA_024206165.1 Bacteroidota bacterium | reverse complement strand
AAATTTGTGGTGGAGGAAGTGGTTCAAGGGGGAGGTAGTGATTCGTGGGGGAGGTTGCAGTTTGTGGGGAAAGTAGAGGTTCATGTGGGGAGATAGCAGTTTGTGGTGGAGGTAGCAGTTTGTGGGGGAGATAGCGGTTTGTGGAGAGGTAGTAGTTTGTGGGGAGGTAGCGGTTAGTGGGGGAGGTTGCGGTTCATGGGGATGGTAGTGATTTGTGGGGAAGTAGCTCTTCATGGGGAAGGTAGCGCTTCATGTGGGAGGTTGCAGTTTGTGGGGGAGGTACCGGTTCGTGGAGGAGTTAGCGGTTCGTGGGGAGGAAGCAGTTTGTGGGGGAAGTATCGGTTCATGGGAAAGGTAGCGGTTTGTGGGGGAGGTAGGAGTTTGTTTTGGACAAACTACTACCTCCATCACAAATCACTACCTCCCCCACGAACTGCTACCTTCCCCATGAACCGCTACCTCCCCCAAAATCTGCTACCTCGTCCACAAACCGCTACCTCCCTTACGAGTCACTACCTCCCCACAAACTACTACCTCCCCCATGAACTGCTACCTCCCCCACAAACCACAACCTCCCCCATGAACCGCTACCTCCCCCAAAATCTTCTACCTCCTCCACAAACCGCTACCTCCATTACGAGTCACTACCTCCCCACAAACTGCTACCTCCCCCACGAAGCGATACCTCCCCCACAGCCGGCCTAACGCGCAGTTGATAAAAATGGGAAATGGTACTTCCTGGATGTGAAAAGTGTGCAAACTGGCACCAATAGGTCGGGGTTACCAGGGGAAAACATTTCCTATTATTCAAATGCCCTCTCATATTCCTCCAGCGACTCTCATATTCCTCAGTGTCTCTCATAAATGCCTCTCTAGGAATAGGACAGCCTGCAGTGCCCCATGAACTGCAACTTCCCCCACAAACCGCTACCTCCCCCACGAACCGCTGTTGGGCCGGGTATCTTATGCAGCCGTAGGCCGCTTGTTTGACAATATTGGGAATTTTTGTCAAAAATTGGGCATTTTTGTCAAAATTGCGAATTCTTGTCAAAATTGTGAATTTTTGTCAAAATTATGATTTTTGGTCAAAATTGTGATTTTTGGTCAAAATTGTGATTTTTTGTCAAAATTGTGAATTGTTGTAAAATTTTTGAATTTTTGTCAAAATTGTGAATTGTCGTCAAAATTGTTGTCAAAATTGTGAATTTTTGTAAAAATTGTGATTT
>JAAGZN010000392.1 GCA_024206165.1 Bacteroidota bacterium | reverse complement strand
GTGTCACTACTGTTGTGTCACTGCTGCTGGCTGTGTACAGTGTCACTCCTCGGTCAGGTAGCAGCTGCGATCAGAAGTAGAATGCATAAAGACGCCAGATTCCAGACTGCCCAGGGAGTACATTGCACTGGACACTGCACTGGAGCCACTGTGCGCTACCTCTTGATGGCAGTAACGTCACAGCTTCGCGTGACGTTTTATCCAGGCCTGTTCCATGGACCTGTAGGGTCTGGGCTCAATGTTGCTGCTATGTAGAACACACTGCATTGTGCATACTGCATTGTTAGGGGTGTGACTTAGACCCAACTCATTAAAATACAACTTCCATAAGTTGCTATGACCTATTTCAAGACACACCATGCTTTTAGTTTTTCAAAATCACTTCGATAGACCCCCTGTACATGGGGTCTGAAGTTTTTGCTACTTTTGACATAAATTTGCACCAGTTATAAGGGGGAAAATGACATATTTTGGTTTGCGCCATAACTTTGGAAATAGCCATGCAGTTATGGTCTAGTCTTCACAGGCCATTAATGTACATCCCACTGAGTGCCTGGACACCCCACATGCCCCATATGGCATGCCCATATGCCATATGCCACATGCCCAAATATGCCCAATTATGGCTAAATATGCCATATTTGGGCATATGGCATATGGCATATGGGCATGCCATATGGGGCATGTGGGATGTCCAGGCACTCGGTGGGATGTATATAGATGGCACGTGAAGACTAGACCAAAACTGCATGGCTATTTCCAAAGTTATGGCGCAAACCAAAATGTGTCATTT
>JAAGZN010000391.1 GCA_024206165.1 Bacteroidota bacterium | reverse complement strand
GAGAAAGAAATCGTCGAGTCGGCCGAATGGGACTCACGAATTAACGAAATCCTGGAGAAAATTAAATGTTTAAAAAAGGGAAGCATTTCTCAACCCAACGCATGTGGAGCTGGGAGAGAAACTTCAACGCCAATTCGAGCACGCCGCTCAACCGAAGATATTCACGAACTAGCCTCAAACGGAAATGTTTTTAATCGAAGTAGTGCTTCGACGGCCTCAAACGGAGGAATGCGCCTACCAAAGTTGAACTTGCCAAGATACAACGGAGACGTTACTCGATACACGTCATTTTGGCAAAGTTTCGAAAGCTCGATCCATAACAACGATACGATCTCGCCAGTGAACAAGTTGAACTATTTGGTAAATCTATTGGAAGGACCAGCTCATCGTGCACTTGCTGGACTGGAATTAACTGAGGAAAATTATCAGAACGCTATCGAAACTTTAAAGAGTCGTTTCGGAAACAAGCAAATGATCATCACGTCTCACATGCAGGCTTTGCTGAAGTTGCAGAACAGCCCGAATGACAAAGTCAGTCAGCTTCGATATATCTATGATAACATTAATATCCACGTACGAGGGCTCAAGTCCCTAGGAATGTCGGAGGAAAAATACGGGAGCTTGCTGGTTCCAATAATCATGTCACGAATGCCGCGAGAAATAACGCTACAAGTCGCCAGAAAAATAACCGAGGAGGTATGGCCGATAAGAGAGATCTTAGAAATCGTCAGGAAAGAAATCGAAGCACGAGAGATCAGCGACAGTGTCGAGTCAAGCGAGAAGAGACAAGAAAAGACCGCTCCGAAACCCAATTGTCAACAAGGGACCACACGATCTTTCATTGCGAAACAAAATAACGCCATCCAGTGCTACTTTTGTGGGAAAAATCACGTTTCTTCGAACTGTGACGAAATTACCGATGTCCGGGAACGAAAGAAAATATTGATCAATTCGAAACGCTGCTTTCATTGTTTGAAAACGGGACATATTGGAAAG